>NZ_JBHXDN010000010.1:107176-115948 GCF_042726075.1 Kitasatospora sp. NPDC127035
GCCCGCCCGCGCCCCCGGGGGGCGCCCGCCCCCGGGCCCCGCCGCCCGCCACGGTCCTCTACGCGGGCGGCCACCCCGGTCCGACCCCTCCCGGGCCCCTTCCCGCGCGGCCGATGGTGACGCTCCGTCAACAAGCCTTCCGGGCCGACCTGACAGAGAGCGGATGCGGACGGGATTGCTCCGCCCGCGACCGGGTTAGCCTCCCGGCATGATCGAGACCACAGGGCCGGTGTACCGGCCGGGCGATGACGACTATGACGCCCAACGTTCCGGCTACAACCTCGCGTTGGACCACCACCCCGCACTGGTGGTGGCCGCCGCCGACACCGCCGACGTCGCGGCCGCCGTCCGGTACGCCGACGAGCACGGCCTCGCGGTCGCCGTCCGCGCCACCGGCCACGGCATCTCCGTCCCCGCCGACGGCCAGCTCGTCATCAGCACGGCGGGGCTGAAGGGCGTCACGGTCGACCCGGACGCCCGCACCGCCACCCTCGCGGCCGGCGTCCGCTGGCACGAGGTGCTCGCCGCCGCCGCACCGCACGGCCTCGCCCCGCTCAGCGGCTCCAACCCCGACGTCGGCGCGGTCGGCTACACCCTCGGCGGCGGCATCGGCCTGCTCGGCCGCCGCTACGGGTACGCCGCCGACCACGTCCGCCGCCTCGACGTGGTCACCGCCGACGGCCGGCTGCGCACCGCCACGCCCGACACCGAGCCCGACCTGTTCTGGGCCCTGCGCGGCGGCAAGGACAACTTCGGCGTCGTCGTCGCCATGGAGATCGACCTCGTCCCGGTCGCGACCCTGTTCGGGGGCGGCCTCTACTTCCCCGCCGAGTCCGCCGCCGCCGCGCTGCACGGCTGGGCCGAGTGGAGCCGGACGGTTCCCGAGGAGCTCGCCACCTCCGCCCAGCTGATCCGCTACCCCGACCTGCCCGTGCTGCCCGAACCGCTCCGCGGCCGGTACGCCGCCGTCCTCCGGGTCGCCTGGAGCGGCCCCGCCGACCAGGGCGAGGACCTGGTCAAGCCGCTGCGCGCCCTCGGCACCCCGCTGCTCGACACCGTGCGCGAGCTGCCGTTCCAGGACGCCGGCACCATCCACCACGAACCGCCGTTCGCGCACCCCGCGTACGACCGCAACACCGCGCTGCGGGAACTCGCCCCCGAGGCGGTGGACACCCTCCTCGACCTCGCCGGGCCGGACACGGACAGTCCGCTGATCGTCGAGGTCCGCCTCCAGGGCGGCGCCTACTCCCGCGAGCCAGCCGTGCCGAACGCGGTCGGCGGCCGCGACGCCGGCTACCTCGCCTTCTCCACCAGCCTGATCGAACCGGGCCGGCTCGACGACCTGCGCGCCGCCCACCGCACCCTGCACGAACGCCTCGGCCCGTGGTCCACCGGCGGGGCCTTCGCCAACTTCTTCGGCTTCGACGCCGCCGACCCGGCGACCGTCCGCACCGCCTACCCCGAGGACGTCCACCGGCGGCTCACCGAACTCAAGGCCGTCTACGACCCGGGGAACCTCTTCCGCCTGAACTTCAACATCCCGCCCGCCGCCTGACGCCCGCCGCCCGACGCCCGCCGCCTGACGCCCGGCCGCGCGGTGCCGCCGGCCGACGTCCGGCCGCCACGACGTACGTTTCTCCTCGTCCTTCCTCGCCGGGCAACGGTTCACCACCGTCCCGGGCTCTGGGAGGGCGAGGAGGTACTCATGGGAGCCAAGAAGGCCGAGCGGGACTTCGAGTTCAACGCGTTCATGACCGGTGCCTGGCCACGTCTGATGCGCACGGCGTTCCTGCTGTCGGGGGAGCGCTACCTGGCGGAGGACCTGGTCCAGACGGCACTGGAACGGACGTACGCGGCCTGGGGGAAGGTCACCCGGGCCGACGATCCGTACGCGTACGTGCGCCGGATCCTGATCAACGAACACGCCCGCCGGTTCCGGCGGAAGCTTCCCGAGCGGCTGGTCACCGCCGTCCCCGAGCAGTCCGGCCCGGACGGCTTCGGACGGGTCGACGACCGGGCGGCGCTGCTGGAGGCGCTCGGCACGCTGCCCCCCGGGCAGCGCCAGGCGGTGGTGCTCCGGTACTGGGAGGACCTCAGCGAGTCCCAGGCCGCCGCCGCCATGGGCTGCTCCGTGGGCACGGTCAAGAGCCAGGCGTCGAAGGGGATCGCCAAGCTGCGCGAGCTCTCCTCACTCAACACCAGGACGAGCATCGGAGGTGCGGCGTGAACCGCGACGAAACAGGGTCGGCCGGAGCGGTCGAGGGAACGAGGGCGGTGGTCCGGGAGCTCTCCGGACTGGCGGAGACGGTGCAGATCGGCCCCGTGCCGTACACCGCCGTCCAGGCCGGAGGACGCCGCAGGGTGATGCGGCGGCGGTCCCTGCTGACGGGGGCGACGGCGCTCGCCGTGGTCGCGGCCGTCGGCGGCGTCGCGGCCGTCAACGGCGGCCCCGGCCCGTCGTCCCGGACCGGGCCGCTGATCGCGGCGTCCGCGGCGCTCTCGCCCGCGGCGGGCCCCGGACAGGCTCCGGCCGCCACACCCACCCAGACCGCCCCGCCCGCCCCCCGGGACCCGTTCACCCCGGTCCGGGTGCAGATGGCGTCGGGCACCAAGGACGGCAAGCCGTGGACCGCCTGGGCGGCCCTCTGGCCGGCCGTCTCCAAGGAACAGGCCCTCCAGCAGGCCCGGCTGATCTGGGAGGAGGACAAGGCGGCGGGCTCCACCGACTCCCCGCCGACCCAGGACTACGTCGACCAGTACCGGCACGCCGACCACGACCAGGTGGTCTTCTCCCTGATCGTGGACGGCAAGCGGATCTCGCGGTCGGTGGCGAGCGAGCAGCCCGTCCGGGGCGCCGTCCCGTTCTGGGGCACCCCTCCGCCCGGCTCGACCCCGCCCGGCGGGGTCGAGGACGTCACCGGCGGCGCCGCCTTCCACGCCTGGGCCAAGAACGGCACCGACGACCCGTTCTACGGCGCCCCCGAGGTCGGCTTCTTCACGGTCGCCCCCGAGGTCTCCTACGCCGAGGTGAAGTGGGCCGACGGCACCGTCACCCGGCCCGCCGTCGTGACCCTCGGCGACTCGCCCGTCCGCTGGGTCGCCGCCGACGGCACCTCGTCCAAGTACCGGGTCAGCCTCTACCTCGCGGACGGCACCCTCTACGCGGCCCAGAAGGGCTGAGCCGCCCGTCCGGGGCCGGGTGCGCGGGTCCTGTGGTCGGAGCGGTCCACCGCCCCGGGTACCGGAGCGCGCAGCCCGGAACCCCCGGACGGGCCCGCCTGCGGACACACGAAGAAGGCCCCGGAGAGTGAACTCTCCGGGGCCTTCCCAGTACAGTGGCCAGGGCCGGGGTCGAACCGGCGACCTTCCGCTTTTCAGGCGGACGCTCGTACCAACTGAGCTACCTGGCCGTACTGCACCGTCTCTTGCGAGACGAGCGATCCCGACGGGACTTGAACCCGCGACCTCCACCTTGACAGGGTGGCGAGCTAACCAACTGCTCCACGGGACCTGAGGTGGTGTCGCTCCACCAGGTCTTGCCTTACTGCACTGTACTACGGTACTGCGTGCCCCCAACGGGATTCGAACCCGTGCTACCGCCTTGAAAGGGCGGCGTCCTGGGCCACTAGACGATGAGGGCTTGCGGCCTGTCCCGCTGTCTCCAGCGTTCGGGGACGTCGAGAAGCATATGGGATGCCGGGCGGATCGCCAAAACGGGTTTCGGCCAGGTGGGCGGTGGGGCGCCGGTGGGGCGGTCCGGCCCGGGTGCGGTCGGGGTGCGAGCGGCGTGCGGTCGGGGTGCGGGCTCAGGACCAGCCGAGTTCGTCGAGCTCGTGGTCGTCGAAGCCGAAGTGGTGGGCGACCTCGTGGATCACCGTGGTGCGGACCTCGTCGACGACCTGCTCGCGGCTGTCGCAGAGGCGGAGGGTCGGTCCCCGGTAGACGAGGATCCGGTCCGGCAGCACGCCGGCGTACCACTCACCGCGTTCGGTGAGCGGGGTGCCCTCGTACAGGCCGAGAAGCTCGGGGTCGGCGGGGTCGGGTTCGTCCTCGACGAAGACCGCGACGTTGTCCATCATGGCCGCGAGCTGCGGGGGGATCTGGTCGAGCGCATCGCTGACCAGTACCTCGAAGTCTTCCCGGGTCATCTCCACCGGATCATTGTCGGGTCTGGGGTGACGGTGTGCCAGGCGGTCGACGGCGGTGTTTCATGGGCTCATGGCGACCTCGGAGGGCGTGGTGCCGGACGGCCCGGTGGGAGACCCGTCGCGGACGGTGGTCCCGCGGCGGCCGTCGGCGCTGCGCGGGCAGGGGCCGGCGGTGGCGGTGGTGGCGGTCGGCGGGGCGCTGGGGGCGGCGGCCCGGTACGGGGCCGGGCTGCTGTGGCCGACCGGGACGGCGGCGTTCCCGTGGACCACGCTGCTGGTCAACGTGGCCGGGTGCGCGGTGATCGGGGTCTTCCTGGTGGTGGTCACCGAGGGCCGTCCGGCGCACCCGTTGCTGCGGCCGTTCTTCGGGACCGGCGTGCTGGGCGGGTTCACGACCTTCTCGACGTACGCGGTGGACATCCGCGGCCTGCTGGAGGAGGGACGGCCGGGCCTCGGGCTGGCCTACCTCGGCGGGACGCCGGTGGCGGCGCTGGTGGCGGTCTGGGGGGCGTCCCGGGTGACGCGCCGTCTGGTCCGGCGCGGCGCGGGGAGGTCGGCGTGACGGGGCGGGGGCCGGAACCGGAACCGGGGGCGGATCAGGGGCGAGGTCCGGCGTCGTCGCGGCTGGGCGGGGAGGCGCTGCGGCTGACGGTGCTGGTCGGCGAGAACGACCGCTGCCGGCACCGCCCGCTGTACAGCGAGATCGTGCACCGGGCGCGGGCCGCCGGGCTGGCCGGGGCGAGCGTGTTCCGGGGGATCGAGGGTTTCGGGGCGTCGTCCCTGGTGCACACGGCGCGGCTGCTGTCGCTGAGCGAGGACCTGCCGGTGGCGGTGGTGATCGTGGACGCGGAGGAGCGGGTGCGGGCCTTCCTTCCGCAGCTGGACGGGCTGGTGGCGGAGGGGCTGGTGCTGCTGGACCGGTGCGAGGTGGTCCGGTACGCGGGCCGCGGCGGGCCGTCCGCGGACGGCGCGGCGGGTCCGCGCGGCGAAGCCGGGGAGGCCGGGGCGTGAACTGGTTGCTGGTGGTGGCCGGCGCGGCGGTCGGTGCGCCGCTGCGCTACCTGACCGACCGGGTGGTGCAGTCCCGGCACGACTCGGTGTTCCCGTGGGGGACGTTCACCGTGAACGCGGCCGGCTGCCTGGTGCTGGGGCTGTTGACCGGCGCGGTGGCGGCCGGCGCCGCGTCCTCGCACGTCCGGCTGCTGGTCGGGACGGGGTTCTGCGGGGCGCTGACCACGTACTCGACCTTCTCGTACGAGACGCTGCGGCTGGCGGAGGGCGGGGCCGTGCGGTACGCGCTGGCCAACGTCGCGGGCAGCGTCGTGGCGGGCCTGGCGGCGGTCTACGCGGGGGCGGGCCTGGCCTCGGCGCTCTGGGGCTGATCGCCCGGCGAGCGGGGCGCCCTGGGGCGGTCGCGGGTCCGGTCGGGGCACGCCCGTTCGGACCCGGGGGCGGGCGCGGCGCTCGTTCGGGTGCTTCCGGTGGGCCGGTCCGTGTCCGTGCGCCGGGGGCGCGCGTTGGGCACCAGAAATGGTGGCCGCGCGCGGTGGGTGGGCGGTCCGCCCGGGGCGGGGTCAGGAGAGGGAGCGCGGTGGCGGCGAAGCGTGCGATGCGTGCGGTCCGTGCGGTGCGTACGGAGCGGGAGACGGGCACTCGGGAGGGGCGGCCGGCGGAGCCGTCGGCGGCCGGGATCCCGGCGAGGGAACCGGCGGAGTCCGGGCGCCCGGCGGCGGTGGTGCGGTCGCTCGCGGAGCGGCGGGCCGAGCCGCGCACGGCGGCGGTCCGGACCGGGGTGGTGCGGGCGGCGGCGGTGCTGGCGGTGGCCGGGCTGGGGCTGACCGGGTGCATGTCGGTGGGGCCCGGGGCGGACGAGAAGCACGGTGCGGTGCCGGTCGGCCAGGCGGGGACGGCGGCCAGGCCGGGGTCCGGCCCGTCGGCCTCGCCGACGGCCGGCGGGCACCAGGGCGGTGCCTCGGGGCGGCCGGAGCGTGCGGGGAGCGTGCAGGGGCAGAACGCGCCGGGTGGCGGCCTCGGCCCGGCCATGGGCGAGCAGCCCGTCGTGACGGGTGATCTGAGCGACGCGAACGGCGCACCTGCCGGCGCGGAGCCGGTACCGGCTGGTGCGCCCGGCGAGTCCGCGCCCGGCGTGAGCGGCTCGGCCGGGGGCGCGAGCGTCAGCCCGGCGCCCCACTCGGGCTCCGGTGCGACCGCGGGCGGTGCGGCGGGCGGCGCGGGCGGGACCGCGGGGACGGGACACACCACGGGGGGCACCGGGGCCACCACCGGGACGGGCGCGGGCCCCGGCGACGGCCGTTCCGGCGGCTCGGCGGCATCCACCCCGGCCGCGAGCCCGAGTGCCCGGCCGCCCGCCTCGCCGGAACCCGGGCACACCACGCCCGCGCCGACCGCCACCCCGGCGCCGGAGCCGTCACCCGCTGTGACGGCCTCGTCGGCACCGAGTGCGGGGACCGGAGGGTAGTGGCGCGTGCGGCCGGGCTCCGGTTCCCAGGTCCGGCCAGCGCATTTGCCTTTGATCCCGAGGTTCGTCTATGGTGGTAGATCGTTCGTTTGATCCATTTGACTGGCGCCCTAACTCACCTGGCGCCCTTGGCGCGTTCCGGCGATCCGTGGCTGACCGCATAGAGGCGGTTGTGAAACAGAACCCCGGACTTTGGCGCGTGCCACTTCCGGAAGGTTTTAGATGTCTCTCGTTGACGACGCCCGCTTCGCCATGCCTGCGAGCGAGTCCGCCGCCGATGCCACCACCACCGAGCCGACCACCGACTCCCTCGACGCCGCCCAGCCGGTCGTCGAGGCCGACGCCGAGCTGATCGCCGCCGTCGACGAGGTCGAGGTCGCCGACACCGACGCGGTCGAGACCGCCGAGGAGCCCGCCGAGCCCACCCTCACCTTCGGCGACCTGGGCCTGCCGGACGACATCGTCCGCGCCCTCGCCAAGCGTGACGTCACCACCCCGTTCCCGATCCAGGCCGCGACCATCCCGGACGCGCTGGCCGGCAAGGACGTGCTGGGCCGCGGCCGCACCGGCTCCGGCAAGACCCTCAGCTTCGGCCTGCCGCTGCTGACCCGCCTCGCCGCCGGCGAGCGCACCCGTGCCAAGCACCCGCGCGGCCTGATCCTCGTCCCGACCCGTGAGCTGGCGATGCAGGTCGCCGACGCCCTGGAGCCCTTCGGCTCGGTGCTCGGCCTGCGGCTCAAGGTGGTCTGCGGCGGTACCTCGATGTCCAACCAGATCTACGCGCTGGAGCGCGGCGTCGACGTCCTCGTCGCCACCCCCGGCCGCCTGCGCGACCTGATCAACCGCGGCTCCGCCAAGCTCGCCGACGTCCAGGTCGCCGTCCTCGACGAGGCCGACCAGATGGCCGACATGGGCTTCCTGCCCGAGGTCACCGAGATCCTCGACCAGGTGCCGGCCGGCGGCCAGCGCCTGCTGTTCTCCGCCACCCTGGAGAACGAGATCGACACCCTGGTCAAGCGCTACCTGAACAACCCGGTCACCCACGAGGTCGACCCGTCGGCCGGCGCGGTGACCACCATGACCCACCACATCCTCGTGGTGAAGCCCAAGGACAAGGCGCCGATCACCAACGCGATCGCCGCCCGCAAGGGCCGCACGATCATCTTCGTCCGCACCCAGATGGGCGCCGACCGCGTCGCCGAGCAGCTCGTCGAGGCCGGTGTGAAGGCCGACGCGCTGCACGGCGGCATGACCCAGGGCGCCCGTACCCGGGTCCTCGGCGACTTCAAGGACGGCTACGTCAACGTCGTCGTCGCCACCGACGTCGCCGCGCGAGGCATCCACGTCGACGGCATCGACCTGGTCCTCAACGTCGACCCGGCCGGTGACCACAAGGACTACCTGCACCGCTCGGGCCGCACCGCCCGTGCCGGCCGCTCCGGCACCGTCGTCACCCTGGTGCTGCCGCACCAGCGCCGCGGCGTCTTCCGCCTGATGGAGGACGCGGGCGTCGACGCCGGCCGCCACATCCTGGACCACGCCTTCGACCCCGAGGTGGCCCGGATCACCGGCGCCCGTTCGCTGGTCGAGGTCCAGGCGGAGAGCGCGGCGAACATCGCCGGCGCCGCCGAGCGCGAGGTCGCCGACATGGGCCGCCAGCTGGAGCGCGCCCAGCGTCGGGCCGCCGAGCTGCGCGACGAGGCCGACCGGCTGTCCGCGCGGGCCGCGCGCGAGCGTGCCGACCTGGGCATCGTGGACGAGGCCCCGGCCGCCGAGGCCGAGGGCGAGGCCGTGACCACCGGCGAGACCGCCGTGACCGAGCCGGCCGCGACCCCCGCGGTGACCGAGGAGCGCGCGCCGTCGCACCGCGAGGCGCGCAGCGAGCGCCCCGCGTTCCGCGAGGACCGTCCGTCCTTCAACCGTGACCGTGACGACCGCGGTGGCCGCTCCGGTGGCTTCAACCGTGACCGTGACGACCGTGGCGGCTTCAACCGCGACCGTGGGGACCGTCCGTCCTTCAACCGTGACCGTGACGACCGCGGTGGCCGCCCCGGTGGCTTCAACCGTGACCGTGACGACCGTGGCGGCTTCAACCGCGACCGTGGGGACCGTCCGTCCTTCAACCGTGACCGTGACGACCGCGGT
>NZ_JBHXDN010000010.1:116048-197771 GCF_042726075.1 Kitasatospora sp. NPDC127035
TTCAACCGCGACCGTGGGGACCGTCCGTCCTTCAACCGTGACCGTGACGACCGCGGTGGCCGCCCCGGTGGCTTCAACCGTGACCGTGACGACCGCGGCGGCTTCAACCGCGACCGTGACGACCGCGGCGCCCGCTCCTTCGGCGACCGCCCGGCCCGCTCCTTCGGTGACCGTCCGGCCTTCGGCCGTGACGAGCGCGGTGGCAGCGCCGGCGGCGGCAGCAGCCGTCCGTTCTCCCGCCGTGACGACCACCGCTCCGGTGGCCGCCCGCAGGCCGGTGGCGGTTTCAACCGTGACCGTGACGACCGCGGTGGCCGCCCCGGTGGCCCCAGCTCGGGCGGTTTCAACCGCGACGACCGCAAGCCGCGCTGGAAGAACTGACGCCGCAGGCGTCCCGGCCCTCCGGCGAGGCCGCGGGGCGCGGTGACTGAGCGTTGACGACGGGCCCGTTCCACCTCGGTGGAGCGGGCCCGTCGGCGTTCCCGCCCGCAGGAAGGGGGCGGGCGGCGTCCGGGCGGGCCGGGCGCGTTGTTCTGGTGCTGAGAATAACCAGTGGCGCCGGCCGGCCGGCGTCCCCTACCGTCGCGGACATGAGCAGCAGAATGCGCAACGTGGCGGCGGAGAACGAGGGGATCGTCGAGCGGGGGAGCTACCGGGCGCCCGGGGGCGAGCTCGTGGACCTGGCCGGGTCGTTGGCGGCGGCCCGCGCCGGGACGGTGTCGTACGCCCCGGCGGAGCTGGACGGGCTGGTGTCGGCGGGCGGCCCGGGGCCGGTGGTGCGGCCCGAGGCCGTCGAGGTCACCGCCGAGGGCAGCATCGGGGCGGCCCGGCGGCTGGTCGAGGCGGGCGCGGGCCCCGTCGGGGTGCTCAACTTCGCCTCCGCGCGGAACCCGGGCGGCGGTTACCTGCGGGGCGCCCGCGCCCAGGAGGAGGACCTCTGCCGCAGCGCCCTGCTGTACACCTGCCTGTTGGAGGCGCCGGACTACTACGAGGCGCACCGGGCCTCCCGCGACCTCAGGTACAGCCACCGGGTGATCGTCTCGCCCGAGGTGCCGGTGATCCGCGGCGGGGGCGGCGAGCTGCTGGCCCGGCCGTACCCGGTCACCTTCCTCACCTCGCCGGCACCGAACGCCGGTCAGCTGGCGCTGCGTTCGGACGCCGGGGACACCGGGACGGAGACGGCCGGCCCGGCCGTGGACGCCGGTGCGACCGTGGACGTCCGGGGCGTGCTCGCCGAGCGGGCCGAGCGGGTGCTCGCCGCGGCGGCGCGGCACGGGATACGCGGGCTGGTGCTGGGGGCGTGGGGCTGCGGGGTGTTCCGCAACGACCCGGCCCAGGTGGCGGAGGCCTTCGAAGGGGCGCTGTCCCGGTACGGGGCCGCCTTCGACCGGGTGGTGTTCGCGGTCTGGGACCGGACGCCGGTCTCGCCGAACCGGGACGCCTTCGAGGCGCGGTTCGGGGGCTGACAGCCCCCGCGCGGGCTCAGCCCCTGGGGGCCGACGGCCTGGTGACGACCGCCGACGCGACGGCCGAGGCGGCGGCGACCACGCCGGTGACGGCGAGGACGGACGGCCAGGCGCCGATCCGCTTCGCCAGCGGGTGCGAGCCGCCGAACGCGACCACGTACAGCCCGGTCAGCGCGGCAGCGGTGGCCGCACCCGAACGCCGGTGCCACTGCGCGGCCGCGCCGGCGCCCGCCACCGCCAGGACGGCCCCGCCGAGTTGGCGGTTGCCGGTCCACCGGGCGACGCCGTAGCCGCCGACCAGACCGCTCGCCGCGGTCAGCGCGGCGGGCACGGTGGCCGTGAGCGCGTTCGGGATCCTCGCCATGGTCGACTCCACTCCTCAGCAGACTCCTCGGACCTCCGACCATAGCCCGCCCGCGGCGCGCGTCCTCGTGCGGGCCGCTCCGCCGCCCGTCCGGCGAAATCCCCCGCGCGGCCCGGTCGCCGTGCCCCGTACTCACCCGGGTGACCGCGGTGCCGCTCGGTACCTCCGCCTCCGCGCCGGTGCAGGTGGGCACCGTCGTCCTCGTCCTGGCCGCCGCGTCCACCTGGGAACACCGGGCTGTCGTAGCCCGGTGAGAGACTCCCCCCGTGACTGACCACGTGATCACCGACGGCCTCTACCGGATCCGGAACGTCGCCGCCGGCCTGCTGCTGGAGATCGCCGACGGCAGCCGCCGCAGCGGCGCCAAGGCGGTGCTCGGTGCGGAGGACGGCTCGGACGCGCAGCTCTGGCGGCTGAGCGCCGTCCACCTCGGTGGTGCGCTGTTCCACGTCGAGAACGTCGCCGGCGGCAAGCGGCTCGACGTCACCGGAGCCTCTCCGGAGAACGGCGTCCCGGTCCAGCAGTGGTCCGCCAACGCCTTCGGCGCCCAGGAATGGCTGGTCGAGCACCACCTCGACGACCCCGGCACGTACACGCTCACCAGCTTCGTCAGCGGCAAGGCCCTCACCGCCCCGGACGGTCCGGTCACCGAGCCGCCCGCCCCCGTCCACCAGTGGGAGGACACCGACTCGCCGGCCCAGTGGTGGCGGCTGGAACGGCAGTAGCGGCCCGTCGCAGGTCAGCCCAGGACGAACCCCGCGTGCTTGAACACCGACCGGTCGTGCCAGCCCAGGAAGTCGTGCGCGCGCGCCGAGAGCGGTCGGTCGGGGCGCGCCACCGGGAGGTCGCCCAGGGCCAGGACGGCCCGGCCCGCGGGTGAGTCCGTCCGGTAGTGGGGGGAGACACGGACGGTGCGGTCCTCCGTCACCCCGAGCACGCCGAAGTCGAACAGCGCGTGGTGCAGGGAGCAGAGCGCGAGCGCGTTGTCGACGACGTCGGGGCCGCCCTGGCTGTGCCACTGGACGTGCGCCGCCTCGATGCCCACGGCGGCGCGGCCGAGCCGGCCGTCGTACCCGCAGATCGCACAGGCGTGGTCGAACGCCCGCAGCACGTCGGCGGCGAAGCCGGCGGCCCGGACCCGGCGCCGGGTGATCCGGTACGCCGGCCCGCCCCCCGGCCCGCCCCCCGTCCCGCCCGCCGCAGGGAGCTCCAGGTCGGCGACGTCCAGCTCGGGCAGGGCGACGTCGGCCTGTTCGCAGATCGCCGCCTCCAGGGTGGGTGTGAAGTGCCGGTCCAGCAGCAGCCGGACGGCGACCGCGAGGGCCGACGGGTCCTCGGTGAGCAG
The DNA here is from genome assembly GCF_042726075.1 of Kitasatospora sp. NPDC127035. Classification (NCBI taxonomy): domain Bacteria; kingdom Bacillati; phylum Actinomycetota; class Actinomycetes; order Kitasatosporales; family Streptomycetaceae; genus Kitasatospora; species Kitasatospora sp. NPDC127035. The sequence goes on from NZ_JBHXDN010000010.1 coordinate 119,224, forward strand.
CCGTTCGACCTCCGGCCGCAGCCGGCCCACCGCGTCGACCCGGCGCAGTGCGGCACCGCTGTCCCGGACGTCCTTGGCGTCGAGCGGCCGCCCGGCGCCGTCCCGCAGGGTCCAGAGGCTCCGCTCCAGGTGGACGAACGGCATCGCCGCCCGCTGGGCTGCCGTGTTGCGGCCGACGGCGGGCCCGTAGTCGTTGATCAGCCGGCTGACCGGCTGCTCGGCCTCCGCGTACGGCACCTCGCTGGTGCCGAGACGGGCGTGGCGGCCGAGCAGCCAGAGCAGCAGCAGCGGCTTGTGCGGCGCGCGGACGCCGTTGCTCTGCGCCTGCCGGATCCCGGCCAGCCCGGCGAGCAGTTCGCCACGCCTCATGCCCCGTTCTCCCCCCGCTCCGCCGCCTCCCGCGTTCCCGTCACTCCGACAGGTTGGCCCGGAGGGCGTCGAGGTCCTCGTCCGTCGCGCCGTGGGCGTGCAGGTAGGCGGTGACGGAGCCGTGGTGGGCACGGATCCAGTCGAAGGAGGAGGTGAGGAGTTCCTCGGAGATGGGCCGGGAGATGCGCTCGGTACCGGTCTCGTCGATGTAGGGCGTGGGCCCGTCGAGGAGGCCGAGTCCGGTGTTGGAGCGCAGGAAGTCGGCGAGGATCTCGGCCTCGGAGGCGCCCAGCAGCTCCTGGACGACGGCGATGGTGAGCCCGGTGCGGTCCTTGCCGACGGCGCAGTGGACGACGGCCGCCAGGGTGCCGGGGGTGCCGAGCCTGCGGATCGCGGCGACCAGCGAGGGACCGGCGGTCGCGGCCATGAACGGGTAGAGCTCCGCCTGGCCCTCCGGCCAGGGCCGGTCGGTGTCCTCGCGGTTGGCGGGCAGGGTGGGGAGGCTGAGCGTCTCGTGGTCGAGACCGTGCCGCAGGTCCGGCCAGACGTCCAGCTCGAACGGGCTGCGCAGGTCGATCACGGTCCGCAGCCCGAGCGCCTTGAGCCGCTGGGCTCCCTCGGGCGCGAGGGTGTGGAACGAACCGGAGCGGAAGAGCACGCCGCGCCGGAGCGAGCCGACGCCTCCGGCGTCGCGGAAGTTGCGCACCCCGGGGATGTCGATGAAGGCGGACGGCAGGTCGGGTTCACGGTCCGGCAGGTCGTCGGTCATGGCCCTTACCGTACGGGCGCGGGCGCCGCCGGGGGAAGGAATCGGGACACTGCGATCACGCTTGACTTGAAGTCGGCTTCAATTCCTAGGGTCGGTGTCGAGGAACCGGCCCGGCGCGGAGTCGTCGCAGCCGGGCGGAACAGAGGACAGGGAGCCGGCCGTGGAGTACTCGCACAGCGACGCCGAGTTGATCAAGCAGCCCATCGGGTACTGGAGCTGGGCGGCCTACAAGGCCGTCGTCACCCGCACCCGTGGCGCGCTGGAGGAGATCGGCACCACCCAGCCGCAGTGGTGGGTGCTGGCCCAGGTGGCCCGCGCCGGTGCGCCCTTGACGCGGGAGGACGTCTCCCGGGTCCTGCGCGAGTACCTGGACACCGGGCCGGAGGCCCTGGCCGCGGAGATCGACACCACCGTCACGCAGGGCTGGATCGTGGAGGAGGCAGGGGGCCGCCTCACGCTCACCTCCGACGGCCGGGCGTTCTTCGACAAGGCGGCCGGCCTCCAGGACGACCTCTGGGCGGAGCGCCACGCGGACATCACCGACGAGGAGTACCTGACCACCCTCAAGGTCCTCCAGCGCTTCATCCACAACACCGGTGGCCGGGCCTGGCACCACTGAGCCGCCGGGGCCCCGCCGGGAGGGATCCCCGCCGGGGCCCCGGCCACTGCCCTCGTCACCGCCCGCCGGACACGTCCAGGAACGCCCCCGTGGTGTACGAGGAGGCCGGCGACAGCAGGAACAGGATCGCCTCGGCGACCTCCTCCACCTCCCCGCCCCGACGCATCGGCAGGCCCGGCGCGACCCGGTCGACCCGGCCGGGCTCGCCGCCCAGCGCGTGGATCCCGGTGTGGATCAGCCCCGGGCGGACGGCGTTGACCCGGATGCCCTCGGCCGCGACCTCCAGGGACAGGCCGCGGGTCATCGTGTCGACGGCGGCCTTCGCGGCCGCGTAGTCCACGTACTCGTTGGGCGAGCCGAGCCGGGCGGCGGCGGAGGAGACGTTGACGATCGCGCCGCCCCGCCCGCCGTGCCGGGTGGACATCCGGCGGACCGCCTGCGCGGCGCAGAGGAACGGACCGGTGATGTTGGCGGCCCAGATCCGGCTGAGACGCTCCTCGTCGATGTCCTCCAGCCGGCCCTGCTTCTCCAGCGTCCCGGCGTTGTTCACCAGCGCGGTGAGCGGACCGAGTTCGGCGTCGACGGTGGCGAACAGCCGCTCCACCTCGGCGCTGCGGGTGACGTCGGCCCGGACGGCGAGCGCGGTGCCGCCCCCGGCCCGGATCTCCTCCACCACGGCGGCGGCGGAGCCCTCGTCGGTCCGGTAGTTGACGCAGACGCGGTAGCCGCGGCGGCCGGCCAGCCGAGCGGTGGCGGCTCCGATGCCGCGCCCGGCACCCGTGATCAGGACCACGTCGGGGCGGTCGGTCTGCTCGGAAGCGGCAGCTGAATCGGTGGCGGTCGACATGCTCCGCACCCTACTCTTCTCCGCTTCGCCGCCGGCGTCGCCACCGCCGCCCTCGTGGTCCTCGGCGCACCGAACTCGGCTGCGGAGCAGCGGGCTTGAGCGGCAGTCCCGGGGCCCGCCCGCGACCTCGCGCGGCCCCGGGGGCGGTTCCGGGGGCGGCCCCGGGGGAGGTCAGGTCCGCGGCGGGTCCACCGCCCGCGGCCCGTCGCGGTGGACGCCGCCGCCCGGAAATCGCTCGCCCGGCGCGGCCCCGCCGGGTGACACTGCCAACCGAGATCCGACGAAGGGAAGCCCATGCCCGCCACCGCCCCCGGCGCCGTCCTGCTGTCCGGCATCGTCGGCTCGACCGCGTACGGGCTGGCCCACGCCGGCTCCGACATCGACCGTCTCGGCCTCTTCGCCGCCCCGACCGAGGGCTTCCACGGCCTGCACCACCCCGCCGAGTCACAGGTCACCACCGCGCCCGACCGCACCCTGCACGAGGCCGCCAAGTGGTGCCGCCTCGCGCTGAGCTGCAACCCCACCGCCACCGAACTCGTCTGGCTGCCCGAGGACCTGTACGAGGTCCGCACCCCGCTCGGCGACGAGCTGATGGCGATACGCCGGTCGTTCCTGAGCGCCCGCGCCGTCCGCAACGCCTACCTCGGCTACGCCACCCAGCAGTTCAGGAAGCTCCTGACCCGTGACACCACCGAGGCGACGACCAGGGCCCGGGCCGCCAAGCACGCCCGCCACCTGGTCCGCCTGCTGGAACAGGCCGTCCACCTCCACGAGACCGGCCACAACCTGGTCCGCCTTCCCGACCCGGGCCGCGTCCGTGAGCTCGGCGAACGCATCGCCGACGAGCCCGCCGTCGCCGAACGCCTCCTCGCCGCCGCCAAGGAGCGCCTCGACCGGCCCGGCGCCCTCCCCGACCGCCCCGACGAGCGCCCCGCCGAGGCCTGGCTCCACCGCGTCCGCGCCGCCCACTACACCCCGGCGGCCACCCCCGCCCCCTGAACCCGGCGCGCCCGCGCAATCCACTGGCGAAGCCCCTCCCCGTACCGGGTAGGATCGCCGTGGTTCGCTCCCCCCGGCGCGGACCACGGGGCGCTAGCTCAATTGGCAGAGCTGCGGACTTTTAATCCGTAGGTTCAGGGTTCGAGCCCCTGGCGCCCCACCGCAGGAGGCCCGGGCCGGACGATGTCCGGCCCGGGCCTCCTCACGTCCGCCGCCCGTGCGCCACGGCTCCGGCCGCGCCGTCCGCGCGGGGGAGGTGGCGCCGGATCACGTGGGGAACTCGCCGTACCAGAAGCGTTCGAGGATGTACTTGGGGAGGTACCCGGACTCGACGCCGACGGGGAACTTGCCGTCGTAGGCGAGGCAGGCCATGGCGAACGGGCCGAGGGGGAGGGCGCCGTCGACGTCGGTGGCACGGTCCTCGTCCAGGGTCCAGTAGGCCTTGTGGAGGTTGAGGGCCTCGGCGAGGGCGGGGCCGAACTCCTCCTTGCGCCCGCGCACGAAGTGGTAGAAGAGGTTGAGCGGGGGATACATGATCCCCTGCAGCGCGTCGACCGGGGTGTTCGGCGAGGCCTCGGGGGTCGCGGTCGCGAACGCCGCCGTGAGCTTCTCGACCAGTTCGGGCCGGCGGAGCCAGTAGGTCTGCTGGACGTCGACCCAGTGGAAGACGAACTCGTCGTAGGCGCCCTCGGCCGCGCGCAGCCGCTCCAGCGGGATCTCGGCGAGCCGGGTCATCCGCTGCCGGTCACGGCAGATGACGGCCAGCCAGAACGCGCTGAACCAGTTCCCGGCGTTGGCGAACTTCCGCAGGCCGATCGCCTGGACGGTCCGCTGCTTGTCCTCGATGAAGCACTCGACCGTCCCCTCGTCCGTCCCGGTCACGGCGAACAGGGCGTCGCCCAGCTGCATCGCGACGACCGCGGCCTGCCAGGTCTCCAGCCGGCTGCCTTCCGGGTCGGCCGCGATGTGGGACTGGAACGCGAGGACGGCGGTGCTGAAGGCGAAGTCGATCGATTCGGCGGACCGTTCGAGCCGGTCGACCCGACCGGAGACCGCCTGGCTCTGCCGGTCGGCGAACGCCTCCGCATCGGGGCGGGGCACCAGATGGCGTTCGACGGTCACGGTCACGGAAGAGTCCCCTTGCTGATGTCGAACCTCTGGTACAGAAGGCCATTGTAGCTACCGGTGTTGTAGTCGCCCTTGACGACGACATAGTCGAGCTTGCCGGGGGTGTCGAGCGCCTTTTCGATTTTCTCGACGAGGTCCGTTTCGCCGCGCTTGGTCATTTCCCGCAGGATGTCGAGGAAGTATTCCCGGCTTCCCTGGGAAACGGCCTGGCCCTTGACGCCGGGCATGCCGGAGGGCGAGGGGAGGTCGCGCTTGCCGAGCTCCGTCTTGGGGCCGCTCTTGGCCTCGATGACCAGGACGCGGCCGTCCTCGTGCACCCACACCTGGTCGAACTGGTCGCTGCCGCTCTTCGGGCCGAGGAGGGTCTCGCTCTCGAACCCCTTGTAGTGCTCGGCGACGAAGTGGTACTTGGCGGCGCCTTCGCCGAAGGCCTCGGCGGCGGTCCCCATCTCGGTGTGGGACGCCCGGTAGACGCCCTGGGCGTCCGGATGACCGGTGCGGTTCATCCAGTCCGTGACGAGGTTGTCCCACTTGATGGCGTTCTGCTGCTTCAGCGCGAGGTCGTCGAGGATCTTGAGGCGGACGGGATCCGTGACCTTGTCCGCGCCCAGCGGGACCTCGTCGATGTCGAGGTAGTGCGGGTCCGGCGCCTCGGGGGAGTCCTTGGCGCGGATCCACGGACCGTCCTCCGACAGCTTGGTGAGCTGCGGCGGGGGGAATCCGCTCTCGTCGATCGGCTTCCCGCTCAGGCGGCGGCCGAGGATGTTGTAGTGGTCCTCGAAGTAGCCGGGCTCCTCGTTGGCCCGGTAGACCTGGATCTCCTCGATCTGGCCCTTGTCGAGCCGGCCGCGCTCCCCGTACGGGTTCGGGCCGTCGAGCATGGTCGCGGGACGGGGCACGGGCTGGCGCGGGGTCGCGGCGTTGTCGCCGGCGCCGGCCGCGTTGTCGGCCGTGCCGGCCGGGCCGGTGCCCGGGGTGTTGTTGCCGTGGGTGCCGCCGCCCGGGGTGTCGTTGCCGTGGGAGCCGCCCGTGCCCGGGGTGTCGTTGCCGTGGGTGCCGCCGCCGCCCGGACCGTCGTTGCCGTGGGAGCCGCCCGTGGTCGGGCCGTCCCCGCCGTGGGTGCCGTGGGTGCCGGGGGTGACCGGGCCGTCGCCGCTTCCGCCGCGCGGGGCGTTGAGGTCGTTGCTGGGGCCGTGGCCCGCGTGGCCGCCGGGGAGGTTGTCGCCCGCGTTGACGCGTCCCGTGGGGAAGTTGTCCGCCGGGTTGACCCGCCCCGTGGGGAAGTTGTCGGGGTTGACGCGTCCGGTGGGGACGTGGTCGGCGACGTTGACGGGGCCGGACACGTCGGAGGTGAGGCGGATGCCGTCGTTCCCGCCGCGGGCGCCGGCGCCGACCAGTTCGCGGGTGTCGACCTTGACGGGGGTCTCCGTCTTGAGGGGCGCGTGGTCCTTGGCGGGCCTGTCGACGATGTCGGGCTTGGCCTCATCGACGTGTTGGGTGATGTTGCCGCCGGCGTCGTAGATGTTGCCCTTGGGGTCCATGAACCGCGGTGGGCCGTCGACGGGGAGTTTGACGGTGCCGGTGGGCAGGGTGGTGGTGTTCTTGGGGAATTTGACGGTGTCGTCGCCGACCTTGAACGCGCCGTCGGGGACGGCGACGTTCTTGGGGATGCGGATGGTGCCGTCGGGGAGTTTGAGGGCGCCTTCGGGGAGGGCGACGGCCTTGTCGATGTTGATGGTGGGGACTTCGAATTTCCCGAGGCCCTTGAGGCTGGTCATCACGTCGCCGATTTTGGTGAAACCGGCGCCGGCGCCCTTGAAGAGGTAGGTCATCGGGTCGATGACCCTGCCGGCCTTGCCCGCGAGGGAGATGGCCTTGGCGGCGGCGCCTGCCTTGCCTGCGCCGGCGGCGGCGCCGCCCGCGCCGCCGGTGAAGACGGTGGTGAGGACGTTGAAGGTGACGGCTCCGGCGGCACGGGAGGGGTTGGAGCCCCATTGGTCCCAGGCGAGGAGGGCCTTGCCGGTCTCCTTCATGGCGGTGCGGGAGTCGCGGAGCCAGGAGGGGAGCTTGTCGTCGGGGACGGCGAGGAAGAGCGGTCCGACGCCGGGGATCGCGGTGATGGCGAGGCCGGTGGCGAGTTTGGCGAGGCCGGTCCAGGCCTGGCCGGCGGCGTCCCAGCCCTGGAAGCCGACGAGGGTGCCGAGGCCGACGAGGGTGCCCCAGACGCCGTCGACGATGACGCCCTTGCCGAACTCCCAGGCGTGTTCCCAGACCTGCCACCAGGGGATGGACTCCTCGACGGCCTCGCCCCAGGGGAGGGTCTTGGACTGCTTCAACGCCTCGGCGTCGTAGCCGTACATGTCCTTGCCGTTGGAGCCGTCGTTGACCTTGAGCGGGGAGCCGCCGACGAGCGCGACGATCTTGGCGTGGGCGGCGCGTTCGACGGCCTGGAACTGGGTCCAGACCTCGGCGATCTCGTTGCGGCGGTCGTTGTTCTCGTCGACGAGGTCGCCGTCCTCGCGCCACTTGTCGTCGCTGTTGGCCTTGTTGCGGAAGGTCTCGGCCTCGTGCTTGAGGTCCTGCAGCTTCTTGACGATGGGGGCGGCGTCGCGGCTGTAGGTGCCGAGTGCGCCGGCGATGGTGCACAGGTCGGTGCTGAGTTTGAGGCCGAGGTCCTGGACGGGTTTGGTGGTCGCGAAGAGTTGCTCGGCCTCGGGCGCCTGGTAGAAGGCGCGCAGGCCGCCGAAGCTGGTGTGGACGTTGCCGGTGGCGGTGGAGATGGCGGGGCCACTGGTCGAGATGGCCTTGACGTTGGCGTCGAGGAGCGCGAGGTTCCCGGTGAACACCGGGACCTCGGACGGGTTGACCGGCTTGTTGTCGGTCACTTCTTGCCCCCCGGCTGGTCGCGCAGGGCTTCCAGGTTGATGGCCCGCGCCGCGTCCTGGGCCTGCTTCGCCGCCGTCAGGTCACCTTCGAGGTACTCGTTGGTGGCCTTCACCGCGCCGCGCAGGCACGCCTCGATCCGCTCCGACATCGACTTCAGCTCGGCCTTCCGGCCCTCCAGGTACTGGCTCAGCGCGGCCGCGACCGGGCCCATCGCCTTCTGCGACAACGGGGGCGCGCCGACCGGCACCGGCCCCTGCAGGCGGGTCTCCGACTGCGAACCGGGCACGGCGGTGCCCGCGTTCTGGGCCGCCTGGGACAGGTTCGTCATCAGGGTGTTCAGAGCTGTCTCCAGATCACCCGCATGCCCGCCGACAGTCTTCAACTGCCCCTGTACGCCCTGTGGCTTGATGTCCCAAGCAACCATCAACAACCCCCGTTGTCAGACCGTCCGGCAAAACCCGTTCGGCCGTGTTCAGCCGATGTTGGCGACGGCGGCCTTCGCCCGTGCCAGCGTCTGCTGGGCCGTGCCGTCGTTCTGCTCCAGCGTCGTCTTCAGCAGCTGGACGATGTTCCGCACCTCCTGCGAGGCGTTCTTCCAGCGCAGTTCCTTGGCGTGGTAGTCGTCCGCCACACCGTCGGCGGTGAAGTCCGCGATGGCGGCCTTCACCTGCGCGTCACGCGCCGCGATCACCTGCTCCAGCTGGCCGATGACCAGCTGGAGGTTGCGCTGCGCCTCGGTCGAGGCGCCCGAGTCGTACGAACGGCGGTCCGTTCCACCGGCCATCACACATCACTCCCCGTTGTGGTTCCAAGGTTCTGACGAAGGCTCCGGGGCCGTTCGTCAGCGGCTGCCCGAGAACCGGGCCGCGTCGAAGTTCGCCGACGCCATCTGCTGCTTCGCGTTCTGGCCCTGCTCCTGGTCGCCGGAGCCGAAGGCCTGCTCCATGCCCGACTGGCCGCCCAGGATGGCCGACAGCGAGGAGTTCAGCGCCTGGGTGATCTCGTCCGACCGCGACTTGAACGAGTCGAAGGCGACCTTGCCCTGGCCGTTGAACTTGCCCTCCAGCGGCTGGGCGGCCTGCACCAGCTGCTTGATCAGCGTGCCCAGGTCCGCACTCGACGTCCGGGACCCGGACATCAGCTTGGTCAGCGCCTGCGTCCCCATGTCGAACTTCATACCGCTCCCCCGTCCGCTCGACCGAATGAATGTCTATCCAACTTGCTACCAACGTTCTATCAACTCACCCCGACAACGCAAGCTGTCGGGGGGGACCGTGACGAACATATGACAAGGTGAAGGTGACTTCACGCGCCCTTCAAATGCCGCACCAGCCGCTCGAAGTCGGCCCACCCGGAGAGGTCGGACGGGTCCCCTGGCAGCGGGTAGTAGTAGGCGGGCCGGGTCTTCGGACCGAGCGCCACCGGCTGCTGCGACAGCGGCGTGCGCCGGGCGCGGTCGTCCGGCAGCGCCCGGACCTCCTCCGCGCCGAGGACGAAGGCCAGCGGCACGCCCGGGCCCTCGAAGCGGGGCGGCACCGCCAGGTCGCGGCGGGCCCTGCGCAGCTGGAGGAGCATCGACTGGAGCCGGTGCCGGGTGACCAGCGTCTCCGCGACCCCCGGCAGCGCGTCCAACGGCGGCTCCTCGTCGGCCCCGTAGCCGAACGCCAGGGTCACGTCCTCCTCGACCCCCGCCTTGGTCCGGGTGACCTTCAGCGTGGCCAGACCCGGCCGCTCCGGGCTGCCGACCACCACGAACCAGGTCGGCTCGGGCGCCCGCGAGTGCGCGAGGTCGGTCAGCCGCCCGAGGGACCAGGGCAGGTTGGCGGGTTCGGCGGTGCCCCAGCCGGCCGGGGGCTCCCCGGTGAGCTCGCGCCAGACCGTCTCCAGGGCGCCGCCGAGGACCAGCCGGTCGTCCGCCGGGTGGACCGTCCGGAACGTGATCGCCAACTGCCGTTCGGCGCAGGCCCGGACCTCCTGGTACGCGGCCGCCACCGGGGTGCGCGGATCGTCGGCGGTGGCGTCCGCCGGTACCACGGTGGCGAACATGCCCTCCTGCCAGCGCAGCACCGCGCCCGTGTGCCCGTCGTAGTAGCCGTCGCGATCGTCCTGGACGACCCAGCGCGACGGCCAGCCCGGCAGGTTCGCGAGGACGGCGGGGGAGAGCGTCGTCCCGGCGGGGGTGACGATCTGCAGGCCCCGGCTGCTGGCGGCGGCGGCCCGGAAGGCGTCGGAGAGCCAGGCGGTCATGGCGACCACCGGGCGGTCCATGATGACCACGGCGACCTTGTCGGTCAGTACGTCGACGGCGGGCTGGGCGGCGGCGGGCGCCGGCGCCGCGGTCAGGCCCGCCGTCTCCACCACGGCCGTCGACCGCGCGGCCTGCGGCGGCCACGCGCTGCCCCCGGACAGGGAGGCCAGCCGGGCCGCGAAGGCGCCCGCGAGCCGCTCCGCGTCCGGGACGCCGGTGGTGGCCCGGGCCTCCGTCCACCAGAACGGGACCCGCGGCGGGTTCGCGCCGAGCAGTCGCTCGGCCTCGCCCCGGACCTGCACCAGCAGCGGCGCCTCGACGGAGAGCAGCGGCCGGCCCTGCTCGTCGCAGAGCTGGATGACCGCGTCCTCGCCCGCCGTGTTCACCAGCTTGTCGGGCCCGCCGGCGAGCAGGCCGGCGAGCACGCTCCAGGGGTCGGGCATCCGCGGGGTGAGGGTGATGACGTCCTTGGTCATGGGGTCGTGAGGTCCTTCGGGGTGGCGGGGGTGGCGGTCGTACGGGTGGCGGGCGCGCGAGCGGTCGGGCGGGCACGCGTTCGGCTGTGCGGGGCGTCCGGGTGTCCGGGGTGTCCAGGACGCGGGGAACGCGCGGGAGGGACGGGCGGTGCGGTCAGTCGGCCGTGTAGACGGTCTGGATCAGGCGGTTCTCCTGCCCCCGGCGGACCAGGACCCCGCGCCCCGCGGGCTGCTGGGAGGCGTAGACCCCGGGGAACAGCTGGCCCTCGCCGCGGTCGCCCGCCATCACCACCGCGGTCGCCCCCGACTCGCGCAGGGCCTGCACCAGCGGCTCGTACATGCCGCGCGAGGCGCCCGCCACCCGGCGGGTCAGCACGAAGTGCAGACCGATGTCCGCGGCCGAGGGGAGGTAGGGCAGGAACGGTTCGAGCGGGCTCTGGCCGGCGGTGGTGAGCACGTCGTAGTCGTCGACGAGCACCACGATCCGCGGGCCGCCGCCCCAGCTGCCGGCTTCCAGCGCGTCCAGCGGCGCGTTCTCGTCGGGCAGCCGGCGTTCCAGCTCGGTGGAGACGCCGGCCGCCAGGCCCGCGCACATCCGGGCGTTGTACGCGTAGCCGCCGCTGTACTCCTCCGGGATCACGCCGCGCAGGCTGCGCCGCGGGTCCATGACGGCGAAGACCAGTTCGTCCGCACCGTGCCGCTCGATCAGGCCGGCGGCGAGGGTCTTCAGCAGGTTGGTCTTGCCGCACTCGCTGTCGCCCATCACCAACAGGTGCTGGTCGTGCCGGAAGAGGTCCAGCAGGACGGGTTCCAGCGCCGCCTGGTCCAGGCCGAGCGGGACCCGCTTGGGCTCGGCGACCGGCCCCGGGAGCAGGTGCGGCTCCAGGACGTGCGGCAGGACCCGGACGGGTTGGGCGACCTCGCCGCTCCAGGTGGCGCGCACGGTGCGGGCCGTCTGCTCCAGGACGGTGCCCAGCTCCGCGGTGTCGGCGAGCCCGTCGGTCCGGGGCAGGGCGACCTGGGCGAAGAGCCGGCCGTCGGTCAGGACGCGGCCGGGCTCGTCGGCGGCGAGGGTCGCGGCGAGCTTGCGCTCGATGCTGGTCTCGGTGGGGTCGTTGAGCCGCAGCTCCACGCGGGTGCCGAAGTTCGACTGGGTGGCGATGCGGACGTCGTTCCAGCGGAGCATGCCGGCCACCACGTGGATGCCGTAGCCGCCACCGCGCTTGAGGATGTCGACGACGGCGTCGTCGAGGTCCTCGAAGTCGTCGCGCAGCGCGCCGAAGCCGTCGATGACGAGGACGATCTCGGCGGACGCCAGCCGGGGCAGCCGGCCCGCCGCGTGCAGGGTGCGCAGCTGCTCGACGGAGTCGATGTTGTGGTCGCGGAAGACGTTCTCGCGGGTGGTGAGCATGGTCCGCACCTCCTCGACCGTGCGGGCCGCCCGTTCGCGGTCGGCGCGGCCGGCGATGCCGCCGACGTGCGGCAGCCCCGACAGGGCCTGGAGGCCGCCGCCGACCAGGTCGAGGCCGTAGACGCCGACCTCCTGCGGGGTGTGGGTCAGCGCGAGCGAGAGGACGAGGGTGCGCAGCAGCGTGGTCTTGCCGGACTGCGGGCCGCCGATGACGGCGGCGTGGCCGCCCGCGACCGTGAGGTCCAGGAACCACTCGCCCTGCCACTGCTTCGCCGGGTCGTCGAGGAGACCGAGCGGCACCTGGAGCCGTCCGCGCCGCCGGGCGAGCTGCAGCCCGCGCGGACCGACGTCCAGCGGGCCCGCGATCGCGTCGAGCGGGACGGCGCCGGGCAGCGGCGGCAGCCAGATCTGGCGGGCGGGGTCGGCGGCGTGCTCCAGCTGTCCGACGATGACGCCGAGTTCGGTCGGGCCGGTCTCGCGGCGCCGGGTGGCCGGCTCCCGCTGCTCCCGGCCCTCGGGCCGGGACATGCTGTTGAACGCCGGGTACTCCAGGGCGAGCGGTCCGCTCTGTTCCTGTTCGCTGCGCTGGACGGGGCCCCGGTAGCCGCCGGAGACGTAGCTGGCCTTGAAGCGCTCGTAGTGGCTGGTGTCGACCTTGAGGTAGCCGAAGCCGGGCAGCGGCGGGAGGTGGAAGGCGTCGGTGGTGTCCAGGACGGTGCGGGACTCGTCGGCGGAGAAGGTCCGCAGGCCCAGCCGGTAGGACAGGTAGGTGTCCAGGCCCTTCAGGTTGCCGCCCTCGATGCGCTGGCTGGACAGCAGCAGGTGCACGCCGATGGAGCGGCCGATCCGGCCGATCGACAGGAAGAGGTCGATGAAGTCGGGCTTGGCGGTGAGGAGTTCGCCGAACTCGTCGATGACGACGAACAGGTGCGGCAGTGGGTCCAGGTCGGGCCGTCGTTCGGCGCGCAGGGCGGCGTAGGCGCCGATGTCGGCGACGTTGCCCGCGTCCTTGAGGACCTGCTGGCGGCGCTTGACCTCGCCCGCGAGCGAGGCGTGCACGCGCTCGACCAGGCCGGCCTGGTTCTCCAGGTTGGTGATGACGCCGGCGACGTGCGGCAGTTCCGCGAAGGGGGCGAAGGTCGCCCCGCCCTTGTAGTCGACCAGGACCAGTGCGAGGTCCTCCGGCGGGTGCGTGGCGACGAGGGCGAGCACCAGGGTGCGCAGCAGTTCGGACTTGCCGGAGCCGGTGGCGCCGACGCAGAGGCCGTGCGGCCCCATGCCCAGTTCGGAGGACTCCTTCAGGTCGAGCAGCACGGGCTCGCGGGAGTCGCTGATGCCGATGGGGACGCGGAGGAAGGCGCGTTCGCCGCGCGGCGCCCAGAGCCGGCCGAGGTCGAGGCGGGCGACGTCGTCGATGCCGAGCAGGTCGGCGAAGTCGACCGGGCCGGACAGCGGGGCGTCGACGAGCGACTCGGCGGACAGCCGCAGCGGGGCGAGCATCCGGGCCAGGCCCTCGGCGAAGGGGACGCCGACCTCGTCCACGGTGCCGTGGGCGCTGATCGGCTGCTCCTCGCGCAGGTCCTCGATGACCACCCGGTCGCCGTCGACGGTGATCCGCAGACCGATCTGTCCGGGTTCCTGGATCCGCTGTTCGAGCAGGTGCAGCACGGTGACGCCCATCTCCCGCAGCCCGACGGCCTCGTCGGGGAGCGGCAGGTCGACGGCGTCGTCGCCGTGCCCGTCGGCGATCACCAGCAGTCGGGAGGTCATGGAGAGGGCGTCCTGGCCGGACAGGCCCCGGCGCACCTCGGCCGCGTAGGAGGCGCGGCGGCGCAGTTCGGGGCCGAGCTGCTGGGCGAGCTGGGCCACGGAGGGGGCGATGCGGCGGGCGGCGACGGGACCGTCGAGCTGCTCGGTGTCGAGCAGGTGCGGCATCCACTTGGCCCACTCCCAGTCGGTGAGCCGGTCGCCGGGCACGGCGAGCGCGACGGTCACGTCGTCGGGTGCGTGCAGGGCGGCGGTCTGGACGAGCAGGGCGCGGGCGACGCGCAGGCAGTCCTCGCGGGGGCCGACGACGCTGATGTCGCCGACGCGGTCGAGCGGGACGGTGAGCGGGAGTTCGGTGCCGGTGCGGAAGCGGGTGGTGAGCGCCGAGGCCTCGTTGAGCATGAAGCGGTCCGGCGGGGTGAGGACGGACGAGCTCTGCTGACCGATCCGCAGGTCCCGGACGGGCATCTCGCCGGTGCCGACGCGGACCCGCAGGAAGTCGCCGTCGACGCGGCGGCGCTCCCACAGCCGGGCCGGGTCGCGGACGATGTCGTACAGGGCGGGCGGCGGCGGGTTGAGGACGCCGGCGTGCTCGCCCCGTTCGCGCTCCTCGCCGGCGAGTTCCTCGCGGAGGTCCTCCAGGTAGGAGAGGTAGGCCTCGCGCTGGGTGCGGCGGGTGCGCTGGGCCTTGCCGCGCTGGGAGAAGACCAGGCCGAGGGAGCCGATGACGGTGACGACCAGGACCAGCGCGCCGAGGGCGGCGAACTGGCTGTTGCGGACGACCGTCATCATCACGACCGAGGACATCACGCCGGCCACCGGCAGCAGCGACATCGCGATGTTGCCGGCCTTCCCCTCGGGGAGGTTGGGCGGTGCCTCGATGGTGCGGGCCTCGGGGGCGGCCGGGGGCCTGACGGTCCTGGCCGGGCGGTGGATCAGTCGGGTGCTCATCGTCAGTGGCGCTTCTGGGAGAGCTCGAAGACGTCCGCGGCGAGCCGGGTGGCGGTCGTCCGGGTGGCCCGGGTGAGCAGGTCGGTGCGGATGGTGCCGCCGGCCGCGAGGTGGCGGTCGTACCGCAGGAGGTGGACGCTCGTGCCGGTGGAGCGGAGGGTGCGCACCGCGGCGTCGAGGTCGACGCCGGAGTGCGGGGTCTGCTCGGTGACGACGACGACCGTGCCGGCGATCACGTGCGGCGGCAGGCCGCGCATCCACTGGAGGACCTCGTGGGTGCTGGCGACGCCGTCGAGGGTCGCGGGGGTGGTCAGCACGCGGGCCTGGGAGGCGGAGAGCGCGACGCGGGCGACCTCGGCGGGCAGGGTCTGGCAGTCGACGACGGTGATGCCGAAGTAGCGGCGCAGGGCGACCATGACGCGCTGGTAGCCGCGGGCGTCCAGCATCGTGCCGATCTGGCCCTGGCTTCCCGGCAGCAGCCAGGAGTTGTTGCGGAGCTGGACGAGGTAGCCGGTGACGTCGAGCAGCGACATCTGCGGCTTGACGATGTCGGCGACGTCGCTGGTGGTCCACCGCACGGTCTCGGCGCCGAGCTTGACGGGCAGCGAGCCGAGTGCCGGATCGGCCTCGACGAAGAGGACCGGGTCCTTGCGGTAGTGCGCGTAGGTGGTGCCGAGCAGCGCCGCGACGGTGGACTTGCCGGCGCCGCCGCGGATGGAGGTGACGGCGATCTGGCGGCCGGTCGTGACCGGCTGCTGGAGGATCTCGGCGGTGCGGGTGGCCTCGGCGACCTCGCGGGCGGCGGACTTGGAGACGTTCTTCCAGACGGCGCGGGCGACGCGGGTCGCGAGGGCCTCGCCGCTGCGGGGCTTGCGGGCGACGGCGGCGAGGTTCCGGTCGACGGTGGGCCGGGAGTCGGGGGACCGGGGCGCGACGGCCTGCCGGCCGGGGGCGGCGCCCTGCGGCTGTCCGGCGGGGGCCTGCTCGTGCCCCTGCCCGTACGCCTGTCCGTATCCCTGCTCGTATCCCGGTGCCGACCCCTGTTCGGGAGCGGTGAGGGCCTGGGCGAAGGTCTGCGCGGCGGTGGCCTGGGCCTGGTCCAGGGCCTGCAGCTGGGTCTGCGCCTGGGCCCGGGCCTGCGCCTGGTCCGGCGTCGGGCCGGGCGCCGGGGCCCTCAGATCGCGCAGGACGTCGCCCTGCCAGTTCTCTCCGTTCGGCATGCCTGCAACCGCCCCTTCCACTCCACGTACCGCCCCGCCCGGAGCTCCTGTGCGTTGACTCGGAAACCGACTTCGACGTCGGTTCAGAACTTGTCGAGCAGTTGCCCGTACACCCCGAACACCCCGACGGCCAGCGGGAACAGCCCCACCATCCCGACGGACTCGACGAGGTCGGCCAGCCGCCGCAGCCGGACCTGGGTGTGCTCGGGCGGCTGGACCGCCAGGACGAGCAGCGGCAGCAGCGCGGCGGCGCACAGGACGGCAAGCGCCCCGGCACCCCCGCCGTGCCGCATCCACAGCAGCGCCAGGCGCACCACGAGGACCCCCGAGGCGGTGAACAGCGCCACGACCTCGGCGACCAGGGGGAAGGCCCGGGCCCGGGAGAGCAGCACCACGGCGACCAGTGACGGCAGCGCCACGGTCCAGACGTCCGGCTCGGCGGTCAGGGTGAGCAGCCAGCCCGCGCCGGCGGCCGAGACCGCGGTCGCGATGGTCGCGAGCGCCAGCCCGCGGTGGGTGGCGGCCAGGGCGGTGCCCACCTCGTGGCGGCTGACGGACGCTCCGCCGGAGCGGCGGTCGTCGAGCGCGGTGAGCCCCGATCCCATCAGCGCGAGGCGTGGCAGCAGTCCGAGCAGCACCACGGAGAACACCGCCATCACGGCGCCGATCCGGGCCGGGTCGGCCCCGGTGGCGGCGACGGCCTCCCACACGGCGGTGATCGCGGCGACGGAGACGGCGCCGATCAGACCGCCGCGGCCGAGCGGGGAGAGGACGCCGAGGAGTGCGACCGTCACGGTCAGCGCGCCCGCGACGGCGGCCAGCCGTACGCTCGCGGACCAGTCGAAGGCGTCGGCGGCGCTCCACGCGCCGAGGACGCCGAGTCCGCCCGAGGCGAGCAGGAGCGCGGTGGCCAGGCCCCGGTTGCCCTTCCCGATCCGGGCGACGAGTGCCCCGACGACCGCCAGCGCGGCGGCGAGGCCGAGCAGGACGCCGGCCAGCGCGTCGAGCGCGAACTCGCGCCGGGCGAGGAGGGCGGCGGTCACCGCGAAGGCGACGGTCGCCACGCCGGCGCTGCCCCGTCGGGCGGCCGGGCGCCAGCGCCAGGCCTGGAGGTTGAGGTCGTCGGCCACCAGGTCGATGACGTCGTGCACGACCGGGGCGGGCGGCGCGGAGTGGGTCCGCACGAGGCGCAGGACGGCGCCGTCGGCCACCCCCGCCGATTCCAGGGTGCTGTCGTGCGGCAGCGCGGAGCCGTCCGGCGTCATCAGCTGACGCGCCATGGGCCGGGACGCGGTCCGGTCGTCGAGCAGCTGCAGGATGTCCGGGAGCAGCACCCCGATCGGGGTGTCGGCGGGCAGGACCACGTCGGCCTGGCGTCGCTCCCCGATCAGGGTCACCCTGCTCTGCCGTGCCGGGGAAGTCGTTGCTGTGCTCACCACTTGTGGGAACCTATCATCGCGCCCTTTTCGACCTCTCGGACCAGTGCTTCCACGTCGCTGCCACGTCCGGGGTGCTACGGCCCGGTCGGGCCGGACGACGGCGAGGGGCTCGCCGTCGGCGCCGGACCCGGCGATCCGGTCGGCCCGCCGTACGGCTGCACCTGGCGTTGCTGCTGCTTCTGCTGCTCCGCCTTCTGCTTCGCGAGCGTGGCCTGGAGGAACGACCAGCCGACGCAGCCCGCGCAGAGGACGGCCGCGATGGCGATCCCCGCGAACACCTTCCCGAGCCGTTCGTCCGCCGCCCGGCGCACCCGCTCCGCGCCGAAGAGCAGCGAGTCCCGCATCCTGCGGCGGCGTACCGCCACCGACTCCAGGAGCTGACTGTCGTAGTCCCGTGCCATTCGCCGCCTGCCGTCTCCCCCGTGTGCTGCCTGTGCAACATAAAGCATGCACCCGTCACTGGACACCCCCGGCGGCGTGCGGGGCGGGGCCTGTGACGAGGCCAGGTTGTTCGTATGGGCGATTTGTGCGCTCCGGGTGAATCTCCCGGGGAGCCGGCGGACCGGTGGGGCGGAACGGGCGCCCGGGGGTGGTGCCGGGGAGCCCGTCCGTTATTGCGACCGTCGTATGTGCAACCCGGAGGCGGTCTCGACCGTCTTCTCTGTGTGCAGTGCGTCCGGTCGCAGGGGGGCGCGGCGTCCGGCAGTGAAAGGTGCACGCATGTCAGGTCAGTGGGGCGAGAGCCCGGCTCGTGGCGACGACGCGCCCGGTGCGCTGACGGACGGCGGCGCGGCCGGCGGTGCGGTGCCGCCGCCGCGGACCGGTGGACGGGCCGAGGCCCGGCGGGCCGCGCAGGGCAGGGGCGGGCCGGGCAACGGCGGGCCCGCCAAGGCCGGGCCGCACAGGGGCGGCACCGCGGCACCGGCCACGTCTCCGGCGGGTGCGTCCTCGGCGGGTGCGTCCCCGGCGGGCGGACGCGCGGCGGCCCGGGCGAGCCGGAAGCCGAAGCGGAACGTCAAGAAGATCGCGGCCTGGTCGGCCGCCGGCGCGCTGGTGCTGATCGCCGGGACCGGTGGCGCGATCTACTGGAAGCTCAACGGCAACATCAAGTCCTTCGGCAAGGACGGCGTCGCCGCCGAGCGCCCGCCGGAGGCGGCGGCGGACGCCAACGGCAACAAGCCGGTCAACATCCTGCTGATCGGCTCGGACAGCCGCGGCAAGGGCAACGCGGACCTCGGGGGCGGCGAGGACGGCGGCGCCCGCTCGGACACCACGATCCTGCTGCACGTCTACGCCGACCACAAACACGCGGTCGGGATCTCGTTCCCGCGCGACACCCTGGTCACCCTGCCCAAGTGCAAGCAGGCGAACGGGCAGTGGACGAAGGAGCACGTCGGGAAGTTCAACGAGGCCTTCTCGACCGGAGGGTCGGAGACGGGGAACCCGGCCTGCACCCAGAACGCGGTGGAGAAGATCACCGGCATCTTCGTCAACCACACCATCGTGGTGGACTTCCAGGGCTTCGCCGCGATGACCAAGGCGGTGGACGGCGTCGACATATGCCTGCCGGAGGACATCTACGAGAAGGACCTCAACCAGAAGCTGCCCAAGAAGGGCGACGTGGTCCTGAAGAGGGGTCCGCAGAAGGTGCAGGGCCAGCAGGCGCTCGACTACGTGCGGCTGCGTCACGGCATCGGCGACGGCTCCGACATCGGCCGGATGAAACGCCAGCAGGCCTTCCTCAGCTCGCTCGCCTCGAAGATCAAGAAACAGGGACTCACCCCCACCAACCTGTTGCCGCTCGCCGACGCGGCCACCAAGTCGCTGACGGTCGACGAGGGCCTCGGCTCGGTCGACAAACTGATGTCCTTCGGTCTCTCGCTGAAGGACATCGACATGCACGACCTCAAGTTCGTCACCGCACCGTGGCGCATCCGCACCGACGAGGCCCTCGAACTCGTGAAGGCCGACGCGGACAAGCTCTGGGCGACCATCAAGGCCGACCGCACCATCGACGGCCAGAACGCCACCGGCGAGCAACCCGCGGAGGCCACGACCCCGGCGGTGGCGCCCGCCGCGCCGACCACCCCCGCCGCCACCACGGCCGCGGACACCGCCAACCAGAGCATCAAGGTGGGCGTCTACAACGGCACCGTCTCCCGCGGGATGGACGGCAAGGCGGCCGAGCTGCTGAAGACGGCCAAGTTCGCCGCCACCAGGATGGGCGCGGCGATGAACACCAAGTACGCGACCACGATGATCGAGTACGGCACGGGGCAGCGGGCGAACGCGGAGAAGGTCGCCGAGCTGTTCCCGGGGGCCTCCGTCGCGGCCGGGAAGACGGCCGGGATCACGGTGATCGTCGGCAAGGACTTCGCGGCGGCCAACGGCGGGACGGCTGACGCCACCGCCACCGTCCCCGGTGCCTCGGCCGCGCCGGCCACCCCGGCCGAGCCGGCCCCGCTGCCCACCAGCGTCATCAACGACACCCGCTCGGCGGACGACAACCTCTGCGAGGGCACGACCTACGGTTCCGGCGGCTGACCGGCCGACCGGCGTGCGTTGCCCCGGACCGGCGTGCGTTGCCCCGGACCAGCGCGCGTTGGCCCGAGTCGGTGCGCGTTGCCCCCGGCCGGCGCGCGGCCGACCCGCCCGCGCCGCCGCGGCCCGAAGGGCCCGCCACGAGGAGTGACCGCCCCGGCCGCCCCGGCGAGCGGTCGCCCGCCGGGGCGCCGTCCGGTGGCGGGATCGCGGGCGCGAGGCGATCGTGGGCGGTGTACGGCCGTTCGGTCGCGCGGCCGGTCGGCCGCGGCGTCCCGGACCGGCCGCGGCGGAGGACCATCGCTTGGGAGGCCCAGGAATGCCCGTAGTCACCGCACCGTACAAGCCCGGCACCCCGTGTTGGGTGGACCTGATGGCGAGCGACCAGCAGGCCGCACTCGACTTCTACCGTGACCTGTTCGGCTGGCAGGGCGAGGTCGGGCCGCCCGAGTTCGGCGGCTACTCCGTGTGCTCGCTGAACGGCAGGCCGGTCGCCGGGATCATGGGCCGGTCGGCCCCCGAGGGCCAGCCGCTGCCGCCGGTCGGCTGGACCACCTACCTGGCCTCGGACGACGTGGAGGCGACCGGCCGGGCGATCACCGAGGCGGGCGGCACCATCGTGTACCCGACGATGGAGGTCGGCGACACCGGCCGGATGCTGGTCGCCGGCGACCCGACCGGCGCGGTCTTCGGGGTCTGGCAGAAGCTGGAGTTCATCGGCGCGGGCGTCGTCAACGAGCCCGGCGCACTGGTCTGGAACGAGCTCAACACCACCGACACCGAGGCGTCCGGCCGGTTCTACCAGCAGGCGCTCGGCCTGCGCCCGGGCACCATCCAGGGCATGGAGGGGTTCTACTCCCTCAACGTCGGCGACCACACCGTGGGCGGGATGCAGCCGGTCGCCGGGTACCTGCCGCCGGGCACGCCCCCGCACTGGATGACGTACTTCTCCGTCGACGACACCGACTCCACGGTGGACGCCCTGGTCAAGGCGGGCGGCGCGGTGATCCAGCCGCCGTTCGACATGCAGGCCGGGCGGATGGCGGTGGTCCAGGACCCGCAGGGCGCCGTCTTCGCCGTGACCGCCACCCCCGACTCGCCCTGACCGACCCCGGCGCGGCCCCCGGCCGCCCGTTCCCGCGACGCGCCGCCGGGAATGGGCGGCTAGGTTCGCGTTCGCGGGTAAGACTGCACCCATGCTGGGGCTACCGGACGACATCCGCGCTTTCCTTTTCGACCTCGACGGGGTGCTCACCCAGACCGCCACGGTGCACGCCGCGGCCTGGAAGGACACCTTCGACGCCCTCCTGCGCGCCGAAGCGGCCCGCACCGGCGGGCCGTTCGTTCCCTTCGACGCCGTCGCCGACTACGACGCCCACGTGGACGGCCGGCCGAGACTCGACGGCACCCGGGCGTTCCTGCACAGCCGGGGCATCGACCTGCCCGAGGGCACCGACGCCGACCCGCCCGGGGCCCGCACGGTGCACGGCGTCAGCCGCGCCAAGAACGACACCGTGCTGCGGATGATCCGCGAGCAGGGCGTCCGCCCGTACGACGGCTCGGTCGCGTACGTGCGCCGGCTGCGCGCCCTCGGCCTGCCCACCGCGGTCGTCTCGTCGAGCGCCAACTGCCGGGACGTGCTGCGCGCCGCCGGCATCGAGGCGTTCTTCGACGTCGTCGTGGACGGCGTCGTCGCCAAGCGGGAGGGACTGCCGGGCAAGCCCGCGCCGGACACCTACCTGGCCGCCGCCCGGTCGTTGGGCGTGGAGCCCGCGCACGCCGCCGTCTTCGAGGACGCGCTGGCCGGGGTCGCCTCCGGCCGGGCCGGCGGCTTTGGCGCGGTCGTCGGGGTGGACCGCGCCGGCCAGGCCGACGAACTGCGCCGCGACGGCGCCACCGTGGTGGTCCGGGACCTCGCCGAACTGATCCCCGAGGAGACGGCATGACCGGCCAGGAGCAGCCCTTCGTCGTCGACCCGTGGCAGATCGCCGAGCAGGGCCTCGACCTGGCCGCCATGGCCCGCGCCGAGTCCGTCTTCGCCCTCTCCAACGGCCACATCGGCCTGCGGGCGAACCTGGACGAGGGCGAGCCGCACGGCCTGCCCGGCACCTACCTGAACGGCGTCTTCGAGCTGCGCCCGCTGCCGTACGGGGAGGGCGGCTACGGCTACCCGGAGTCCAGCCAGAGCGTCATCAACGTGACCAACGGCAAGATCATCCGCCTGCTGGTGGACGACGAGCCGTTCGACCTCAGGTACGGCGAACTGCTCAGCCACCGGCGGTGGCTGGACTTCCGGGAGGGGCTGCTGCGGCGCTCCGCCGAGTGGACCTCCCCGGCCGGGCGGACCATCAGGGTCGAGTCCACCCGGCTGGTCTCGCTCACCCAGCGGGCCATCGCCGCCGTCGAGTACACCGTCGAGGCGGTGGACGGCCCGGTGCGGATCGTGCTCCAGTCCGAGCTGGTCGCCAACGAGCAGCTGCCCGGCGGTGCCGACGGCGACCCGCGGGCCGCCGCCGTCCTGGAGGCGCCGCTGCTCGCCGAGGTGAGCCACGCGGGCGGCACGAAGGCCGTGCTGGTGCACCGCACCCGGTACAGCGGCATCCGGGTCGCGGCCGGGATGGACCACGTCATCGAGGGCCCGGACCGGCTGGACACGGTGGCCGAGTCCGAGGACGACCACTGCCGGATCAGCGTCACCACCGTGCTCCGGCCCGGGGAGCGGCTGCGACTGGTGAAGTTCATGTCCTACGGCTGGTCGGCGACCCGTTCGCAGCCGGCCGTCCGGGACCAGGTGGAGGCCGCGCTGACCGCCGCCCGGTACACCGGCTGGGACGGCCTGGTCGCCGAACAGGCCCGGTTCCTGGAGGAGTTCTGGGACACCAGCGACATCGAGATCGAGGGTGACGTCGAACTCCAGCAGGCCGTGCGGTTCGCCGTCTTCCACGTCCTCCAGGCCGGTGCCCGGAGCGAGGAACGGGCCATCCCCGCCAAGGGGCTGACCGGACCGGGCTACGACGGGCACAGCTTCTGGGACACCGAGACCTTCGTCCTCCCGGTCCTCACCTACTGCCTGCCGTCCGCCGTCAACCAGGCGCTGCGCTGGCGGCACACCACGCTGCCGCTGGCCCGCGAGCGGGCGGCGCAACTCGGCCTGGCCGGCGCGGTGTTCCCGTGGCGGACGATCCGCGGTGAGGAGTGCTCGGGCTACTGGCCGGCCGGCACCGCCGCCTTCCACATCGGCGCGGACATCGCGGCCGCCGTCGCCCGGTACGCCCGGGCCACCGGGGACGTCGAGTTCGAGCGCGAGTACGGGCTGGAGCTGCTGGTCGAGACGGCCCGGATGTGGCGCTCGCTCGGCCACCACGACGCGGCCGGCAACTTCCGCATCGAGGGCGTCACCGGGCCGGACGAGTACAGCGCCGTCGCCGACAACAACGTCTTCACCAACCTGATGGCGCAGACCAACCTGCGCGCCGCCGCCGAGGCCGCCGCCCGGCACCCGCGCGAGGCCTCCGCGCTCGGCGTCGACACCGAGGAGACCGCCGCCTGGCGGGACGCCGCCGCCGCGATGTTCGTCCCGTACGACGAGAACCTCGGCGTCCACCCGCAGGCCGACGGCTTCACCGACCACCAGCTCTGGGACTTCGAGAACACCCCGGCCGAGAACTACCCGCTGCTGCTGCACTACCCGTACTTCGACCTGTACCGGAAGCAGGTGGTCAAGCAGGCCGACCTGGTGCTCGCCATGCAGGTCCGCGGCGACGCCTTCACCGACGAGCAGAAGGCCCGCAACTTCGCCTACTACGAGCGGCTGACCGTCCGCGACTCCTCGCTCTCCGCCTGCACCCAGGCGGTGATCGCCTCCGAGGTCGGCCAGCTCGACCTCGCGTACGACTACACCGCCGAAGCCGCCCTGATGGACCTGCACGACCTCGGCGGCAACACCCGGGACGGCCTGCACATGGCCTCGCTGGCCGGGGCGTGCGTCGCCCTGGTGGCGGGCTTCGGCGGTCTGCGCGACCACGGCGAGACGCTCTCCTTCCGGCCGCGGCTGCCCAGCGGGCTGATGCGGCTCAGCTTCTCCCTGCTGGTCCGCGGCCAGCTGCTGGGCGTCCGGATCGGCCACGACGAGACCACCTACACGCTGCGCCGCGGCGAGGTGATCCACCTGCGGCACGACGGCGAGGCCGTCCAGGTGAAGGCCGGTGAGCCGGTCTCGCTGCCGACCACCGCCCCGCCCGCCCAGGAGCGGTGCAGCCAGCCGCCCGGCCGGGAACCGGCCCGCCGCCAGCCGCAGGCGGGCGTGGCGGGCGGGCGGGTCGGCGCGGCGGCGGACCACCTCGCGGCGGAGTAGGAGGACGCGAAGGGCCCGCCCCGGCCCTCCGTTCACCCGTACGGGCCCGCTCCGGCTGCGGGGCGGGCCCGTAGGCCGGACGGTGGCGGTGTCGTGCGGCAACCGTCGGCCGGTGGAGGAGAGCCCCGTGGTGAGTGTGGCCGAGCAGATGGTGGAGGTGCTCCGGCAGGCCGGGGTGGAGCGGGTCTACGGGGTGGTCGGCGACAGCCTCAACCCGGTGGTGGACGCGATCCGCCGAGCCGAGGGCATCAGCTGGGTGCACGTGCGCAACGAGGAGGCCGGCGCCTTCGCGGCCGCCGCCGAGGCCGAGCTGAGCGGGCGCCTGGCGGTCTGCGCGGGCTCCTGCGGGCCCGGCAACACCCACCTCATCCAGGGCCTCTACGACGCCCAGCGCAGCGGCCTGCCGGTGCTCGCGCTGGCCTCGCACATCCCGTCCGCGCAGATCGGCACCGGCTTCTTCCAGGAGACCCACCCCGATCGCGTGTTCACCGACTGCAGCAGCTGGTGCGAGACGGTCTCCACGCCCGCGCAGCTGCCCCGGCTGCTGCGGATCGCGATCCAGCACGCGCTGGGCGCGCGCGGTGTCTCCGTCCTGGCCTTCCCCGGCGACGTGGCCGCGCTGCCCGCCGCCGGACCGACCGGCACCGGCAGCTTCCTGACCGAGCA
The DNA here is from genome assembly GCF_042726075.1 of Kitasatospora sp. NPDC127035. NCBI lineage: Bacteria > Bacillati > Actinomycetota > Actinomycetes > Kitasatosporales > Streptomycetaceae > Kitasatospora > Kitasatospora sp. NPDC127035. Next base: position 143,914 of record NZ_JBHXDN010000010.1, read on the forward strand.
GGCCGTCGCCGCCCCGCCCTGGTCCCAGGTGCAGGCCCTGGCCCAGGCGCTCAACGCCGCCCGCCGGGTGGCCCTCTTCTGCGGCGCGGGCGTACGCGGCGCGCACGCCGAGGTGATGGCGGTCGCGGACGCCCTGCACGCGCCGGTCGGACACTCCCTGCGCGGCAAGGAGTGGATCCAGTACGACAATCCGTACGACGTCGGTATGAGCGGTCTGCTCGGCTACGGTGCCTGCCACGAGGCGCTCCACTCGGCCGACCTCGTCGTCCTCCTCGGCACCGACTTCCCGTACGACTCCTTCCTGCCGCAGGCCCACACCGTCCAGGTGGACCACGACGCCACCCGGCTCGGCCGCCGCACCCCGCTGGAACTGGCCGTGCACGGCGACGTCCCGTCCACCCTGCGGGCCGTGCTGCCGCTGCTGGAGCAGAAGACCGACCGGGCGTTCCTGGACGCCATGCTGGACAAGCACTGCCGCGCCCTGGAGGGCGTGATCGGCGCCTACACCCGGGACATCGGGAAGCACCTGCCGATCCACCCCGAGTACGTGGCCTCGGTCCTGGACGAGGTGGCCGCCGACGACGCGGTGTTCACCGTCGACACCGGCATGAACAACGTCTGGGCCGCCCGCTACCTGCAGCCCAACGGGCGCCGCCGGGTGATCGGCTCCTTCCTGCACGGCTCGATGGCCAACGCGCTGCCGCACGCGATCGGCGCCCAACTGGCCTGTCCCGGGCGGCAGGTGGTGGCGATGGCCGGTGACGGCGGGATCGGGATGCTGCTGGGCGAGCTGCTCACGGTCGCCAAGCACCGGCTGCCGGTGAAGACGGTGGTGTTCAACAACGGCGCGCTCGGCATGATCAAGCTGGAGATGCTGGTCTCCGGCTACCCCGAGTCGGAGATCGACAACGGCGACGTCGACTACGCCGGCATCGCCCGGGCGATGGGCATCCCGGCCAAGCGGGTCACCGAACCGGCCCGGGTCCGCGAGGTGCTGGAGGAGGCGCTGGAGCGGCCCGGTCCGGCACTGGTGGACGTGGTGACCGATCCGAACGCGCTCTCCATCCCGCCGCACATCACCGCCGCCCAGCTGAAGGGCTTCGCGCTGGCGGCCGGCCGGACGGTGCTCTCGGGCGGGGTGGGGCGGATGATCGACCTGGCCCGGTCCAACCTGCGGAACATCCCCAGGCCGTAGGGCGCGCCGCGGCCCCCGGGGGAGTCGGGGGAGGCCGGAGGTGCCGGGGCCGCCGCCGGGAGGGTCGGCCGTCCGGGCGCGGGCACGCGGAGCCGTCTTGCCTCTGAGGCAAGTTCCTTGCCCCTGCGGCATGTGAGGTGTCCACTGGACACATGAGCACCAGCCCAGCCGGTCCGCCCGCCGACCCCGGCGACCAGTTCGACGACCACGACGTGGCCGGCCTCGCCGCGAGGCTGCGCGAGCACCGGCTCGGCAGCCGCCTCACGCTGGAGGTCGCCGCCGCCCGGGTCGGGCTCTCCCAAGCGTACTTGTCCCGACTGGAGACCGGGCGCCGGCAGCCCTCGCTGCCCGTCCTGCTCGGCCTCGCCCGCGCCTACGGCACCTCCGTCTCCGGCCTGCTCGGCGAGAGCCTCGTCGAACCGGACCCGGTGGTGCGCGGCGGCGCCATCGAACCCGGACGGGCCGGCGGCTGGGGCTACCGACGGGCCGGCGCCCCCGGCCGCGCGATGCAGGCGCTGCGCGTGCACGTCCCCCCGGGGGTCCAGGACACGGTGGTCCGCGTCCACCCCGGCGAGGAATGGCTCTACGTCCTCCAGGGCCGGCTCAGGCTGACCCTCGGCGACCGCGTCCACCTGCTGGCCGAGGGCGACTCCGCCCACTTCGACTCGCTCACCCCGCACTGCATCGCCGCCGACTCGGCGGCCGGGGTCGAGCTGCTCTTCATGCACACCCTGCTACAGAGCCCCGGCGGCGAACTCTGCCTCGGCGGCGGCCCTGCCCCGCACCACTGACCCGACGTCGGAACATCGGAATACTCGGAGGAGATCTCCCATGGCTGATCCCGCCACCCCCGCCCCGGCCGCCGCGCCCGCCCCGGCCTCGGCCCCGAAGACCATCGACGCGGGCAAGTGGGCCAACCGCCGCGTCGGCATCCGGCTGGTGATCTACACGGTCGCCACCCACGCCTTCGCCGGTTTCATCCTGCTCCTCTTCGAGCTCGGCAACCGGAACAAGTAGCACCGGCGCCGGTCACTCGGTGATCACCCGCCACCCCAGGTGGCGCCTGCCGCTCACCGCGGTGAGCCGGACCAGCAGGCGCAGCGCGGCGTCGAGGTCGGCGTACGACTCCGGCCCCAGGTAGGCCGGGCGCAGGCCGGCCGCGCCGATCAGCCGCTCGACCGCGGCCCGGTCCGCCTCGTCGGCGGAGAACAGCAGGTCGGCGGCGGCCCCGTCGGGGTCCGGCCGGCCGAACAGCTCCACCCCGGCGCTGTTGAACGCCCGGGCGTACCGGGCCCCCGGCGCGTGCCGGGCCACGGCCCCGGCGTTGTGCAGGACGCCGTCCGGCCGCCCGGCCCGGTTGGTGGCGTCGACGACCAGCAGGCCGTCCAGGGCCGCGCCGTGCTCGGCGAGCAGCCCGTCCACGGCCGTGCCGGTGACGGCCAGGACGACGGTGTCGGCGCCCGCCAGCGCGTCGCCGATCCCCACCGCCTCCACCGGCCCGTCCGGGGCGGCGGCCGGGTCCCGGGTGCCGAGGGCGACGTCGAGCCCGGCGGTGTGGAAGGCCAGGGCCAGGCCGCGGCCGACCTTGCCGGCTCCGATGACGGCGATGCGCATGGCGGTTCCCCCTCGGGACGTGGACGGCTTCCGGAGTGAACTCCCTTGGGCGGCACGGGTATTCCTGATCCGGGGCCCCGTGCTGTCGCCCCTGTCCGTGCTGCCGCCCCCCGCTCGCACTGCGGCACCGCCGCCTCGGTGCCGCTAGCCGCCCGCTTCGGCCAGCAGCGCGCAGAGCGCGTCCAGGGCGGCCGGGAAGGCGTGCTCGGGCGGGGTGCCGTAGCCGACCACCAGGGCGGGCGGGGCGTCCGGGGCGAGCGACGGGTCGAGGAGGTGCGGGCCGAGACCGGAGACGACCAGGCCCGCCGCCCGCGCACGGGCGACCAGTTCCGCCTCCGGGCCCGCGCCGGGCGGCAGTTGCAGGACGGCGTGCAGCCCGGCGGCGATCCCGGTGACCCGGACGTGCGGGGCCCGCTCGGCGAGCGCCGCGACCAGACGGTCCCGGCGGCGCCGGTAGTGAAGCCGGGAGCGGCGGACGTGCCGGTCGTACCGGCCGGAGGTGATCAGCTCGGCGAGGGTCAGCTGGTCGATCACCGGGGACATGGTGTCCGCCAGCCGCTTGAACCGGGCGACCGGTTCGACCAGCGCGTCGGGCAGCGCCAGCCAGGCCAGCCGCAGGCCCGGGGCCAGGCTCTTGGCGGCCGTCCCCCCGTAGACCACGCGGTCCGGGTCGAGCGCCTGCATGGCGCCGAGCGGCTGCCGGTCGTACCGGAACTCGCCGTCGTAGTCGTCCTCGATCACGTAGCCGTCGTGCTCGCGCGCCCAGCGGACCGCCGCCGACCGGCGGTCGGCGGCCAGGGCCACGCCGGTCGGGAACTGGTGCGCGGGGGCGAGCAGCACGGCGCCGGCCGCCGGGGCGCCCGGCCCGGTCAGCAGGTCGGTGCGCGCGCCGTACCCGTCCATCGGCAGCGGTACGAGGGCGAGCCCGGCCGCCCGCAGGACGTCCCGCTGCGGCGGCAGTCCGTACGCCTCGACGGCCACGGCGCGGGCGCCGCGGGCGGCGCGGGAACCGCCGTCCTCGCCACGACGGAGCCGCTCGCGCAGGGCTGCGGCGAGCAGACCGAGGCCCTGGCTGAACCCGGCGCAGATCAGCAGGCGTTCCGGGTCGGTGCGCACCCCGCGGACCCGGGCCAGGTAGTCGGTGAGCGCCCGCCGCAGCTCGATCCGGCCCAGCGGGGAGCCGTAGTCGAACACGTCGTGCGGTGCGGTGGCCAGCGCCCGCCGGGCGGCGGCCAGCCATGCGGTGCGCGGGAACAGCGAGAGGTCCGGCCGGCCGGGCAGCAGGTCGTGCCGCCCGGTGGGCCGGATCCCCGGCGGCAGGGTCGCGGGGCGCTCGGCGGGGCGCGGCGTGGCGCGTTCGGCCACCGTGGTGCCGGACCCCTGCCGCGAACTGAGCCACCCCTCGGCGGTGAGCTGCCCGTACGCCTCCACGACGGTGTTCCGGGCGATCCCGAGGTCCTCGCCGAGCGCCCGGGAGGACGGCAGCCGGGTACCGGGCGCCAGCCGTCCGTCCTGCACGGCCTCGCGCAGCGCGTCCTCCAGGGCCGCCCGCAGCCCGGTCCCGGCGGCCCGCCGCCCGGTGAGGTCGAGGTGCAGATCGCCGCCGAAGGCGGTCCAGGAAGCGGCCCGGGGAGAGGGGCGGCGGGCGGTCCGGGAGGGCGGTCGGCGGGCGGTCATGTCCGGATTATCGCGGCACTCCCGTCACCCCGGGATCTCCGATACATTGCGCCCGACCGGGACGACCACGGTGGGGGTGGCGAACATGGCGCGGCGGTACGGCAGTTCGGGCGACGGCCCGAGAGGCGGCGGGCGGCGGTCCGGTGGCGGGGGCTGCCTGAACGCCTTCTTCATGCTGATCTTCTTCACGGTGCTGGGCTACCTGCTCGCCCTGCCCGTCCTGATACCCGCCGTCATGAAGGGCCAGACGCCGCCGCTGCACGCCACCCCGGCCCAGGTGGCGATCCTGGCCGGCATCTCCTACGCGGTCGCCCTGCTGCTGGACTGGCAGGCCGGTCGCCGCCGCCGGGTCGAACCCTGGGTGGTCCCGGTCCGGGCGGCCGCCCTCACCGGACTCGCCGCGCTGGTCGCCCACCTGGTCGGCGCGTACCTCGCCCCGCAGGTCTTCGGGGTGCGGGACCAGGCCGGGGCCAACGCCTCGGCCCTCCAGTGCGTCGTGGTCGGCGCGATCGCCTGGGCCTGGCGGCTCCGCGTCCGGTCCTGGGCCGGCGGCCCGCCGGAGCGGTCCTGGAACCCGCCGCGCCGCACCGACTCCCGGACCAGGACCGTCGCCCGCCCGGCCGCCGGGGAGGTGTGGGTGGCGATGGTGCCGTTCCGCGACCGGGCGGAGGCGGCCCGGCACTACTGCGTGATCCTCCAGGCCCAGCAGGGGTACGCGGAGGTCCTGCAGATCACCAGCAAGGACAAGGACCACCGCGACGACTACATCCGGATGGAGAACGAGGGCTGGGACCGCACCGGCAAGCCGTCCTGGGTCGAGGTCGGGATGGTGCCGCGCCGGGTGCCCTACGAGAGCTTCCTCTCCGACCACCCGCAGGGGCCCTGCCCGCCGCGGATCTGGCGTGAGATCCAGCGCCGTCAGTCCGCCCTCGGCCCCGGCCGTCCGCCCCGGCAGCGCCCGGTCGGCGGTTCCTCCGGCGGCCCGTCGGGCGGTCCGGCCGGTGGCTCCTCGGGCCCCGGCCGGCGCCGCCCGCCGAACGCGGGGCGCGGGCGCCAGTCCTGAGCCGGGCCGCCGCCCGCTCAGTTCCAGGTCGCACCGGCCGGCTCCTGGATCGTCGCGTTGATCCGGTTGAAGAAGTTGGTCAGCCCGATCATCAGGATGATCGCGGAGAGCTGCTCCTCGCCGAAGTGGTCCGCCGCCGCGTCCCAGACGTCGTCCGGCACGGCCTGCCCGGAGCGGTCGGCGATCCGGGTCGCGGCCTCGGTCAGCGCCAGGGCCGCGCGCTCCTCGTCGGTGAAGTACGGCGCCTCCCGCCAGGCGGCGACGGCGTGCAGCCGCTCGTCCGTCTCGCCGGCCTTCTTGGCCCCGGTGACGCCCGCGACGACGCAGGCGCTGCACCCGTTGATCTGGCTGGCCCGCAGGTGGACCAGCTCCATGGTCCGGTGGGGCACGCCGCCCTGGTACATCGCCTTGTAGATGTTCTGGATGCCCTTCATGGCGTCCGGCAGGACCATGGCGGGGTTCTTCATCCGGGCGGTGTGGGTGGTCATCTGATGGTCCTCCAGCTCAGGGGGCCCGGCGCGGGCGTCGCGCGGACCGGTTAACGTCCGTCGAAGCACTGACGGATCCCGACGCGAGGATGTGACAGGTGAACGGGGAAGATTTTCCGGCCGCGCGGTTCGAGGAGCACCGACCCCATCTGCGGGCCGTGGCCTACCGGATGCTCGGCTCGCTCAGCGAGGCCGAGGACGCGGTGCAGGAGGCCTGGTTCAAGCTGGAGCGGGCCGACACGAGCGCGGTCACCAACCTGGGCGGCTGGCTGACCACGGTGGTCGGCCGGGTCTGCCTGGACCTGCTGCGCTCGCGGGCCGCCCGGCGCGAGGACCCGATGCAGGACCGGGACGGCCGGGAGGTCCGGCTGCCCGACCCGGTCATCGGCGGGGCGCAGGCCGTCGACCCGGAGCACGAGATCCTGATGGCCGACTCGGTCGGCATCGCGCTGATGATCGTGCTGGAGACGCTCTCCCCTGCGGAGCGGCTCGCGTTCGTGCTGCACGACCTGTTCTCGGTGCCCTTCGACGAGATCGCGCCCGTCCTCGGCCGCACCGCCGCCTCCACCCGCCAGCTCGCCAGCCGTGCCCGCCGCCGCGTCCAGGGCGCCGCGCCCGCGCCGGACGCCGACCTGGCCCTGCGGCGCGAGGTCGTGGCGGCCTTCCTGGCCGCGGCTCGCGGCGGGGACTTCGACGCGCTGCTCGCGATCCTCGACCCCGAGGTGGTCGCCCGCAACGACGGCGGTGTCCTGCGGCCCGGCCTGGTCCGGCGCGGCGCGACCGAGGTGGCGTCCGGGGCGAGCGTGTTCGCGGCCCGGTTCGCGGGGGAGACCCGGCTGGTGCTGGTCAACGGCGAGCCCGCCGTCGCCGTGTTCGCCGACGGACGCCCTGTCTCGCTCGCGGCGTTCACCGTCCGCGGCGGCAAGGTCGTCGCGATGGACATCTTCACCGACCCGGAGCGCCTGGAGCGGCTCGGCCTGTCGGCCTGACGGGTGCCGCCCGGCGGGAGCCCTCCCGCCGGGCGGCCGGCCGCTCCGGAACGCCGCCACCACCGCACCGAGCGCGCCCGCCGCCCGGAGGCACCCCGGACGGCCGGCCCGACCGGTCAGACGTCGCCGAACTCCCCGCCCCGGGCGGCGGTGACGAAGGCCTGCCAGGCGGCCGGGCTGAAGGTGAGGTCCGGCCCGTCGGGGTCCTTGGAGTCCCGGACCCGCCCCGGAGCAGCGTCGTCCACCTCAACACAGGTGCCGTTGTTGCCGCCGCTGTGACTACTCTTCCGCCAGCGGGCCAACTGCTGATCAGTCTCGCGCATTTTCGTGTTCCTCCGCCGCCGACAGGAGCAGGGCCAGGGACGCCTCCGGCGACAACGCGGCGGCCCGTGCCAGATCGTAGGACTCCTGGCAGCGGGCGAACAACTGGTAATCGTCGATCAGTTGACCTGCGTGTGGACCTTCGATATAAGCGAGCGGCGGCGCGTCGAGAAAGGTCATCAGCGACAGAATTCCCTCAAGTAGCGCATGGGCCCGGTCGAAGGGAGCGATCTGCACGATGACCCGGCGCCGTTTGATCAGTTCTGCGACGTGGTGGAGCTGCGCAGCCATGATCTTTTGGCTGCCGATCGTTCGGCGGATCACCGCCTCGTCCAGGATGTACCACAGCTTGGGGCCGTCGGGGTCGGCCACGAGGTTGGTTCGTTCCATCCGGGCGGCGATCCGGTTGTTCAGCTCGTCCTCTGTCAGCAAGGGTTGAGCGCTCAGAAAGATCGCCCTCGCGTACTCGGGCGTCTGCAGCAGGCCCGGTACCACCAGTGCCGCGAACTCGCCGATCGTGACGGCCTGGCTCTCGAACTCGGCCGCTTCCTTGAAGTAATCGGCGAAACGCGAGAATTCGAGCAGGTCGTGCAGTCGCTCCAACACGCCGCCTGTTGAGAGTGCCTCGTCGATCCGGAGTGACAGGTCGATCTGCGGAACTCTGACGGCCGTCTCCAATAGTCCGATATAAGCACCGGAGACAAAGGTCATGGCCCCCAACTTCTCCTGGGACATCCTCGGGGTGGCGGATTCACGCAGCCTCTTCAGCTCGGATCCGTAGAACTCCCTCGGAGACTTCCCCGGTGGCAGGATCTTCTCCTTTGCCATCGAGCCCCCTTCGCCAACAAACCACAGGTAGCCGCATTCCTGCTTCCCAGCGTAGTCGTCGCCCTGTTTCCTGGAGAGGAAATCGAAGAATTCACCGAAAGGCTCGAATCCCATGGCCTCCATGCTCAGAAGGATCACCGCCGAGGACCGCTCGGAGGCGGCCGAAGCCCTCGGTGACCTCACGGCGACCTTCGCCGCCGCCGGGACGGCCCTGCCCTCCACCGGCATCGACTGGAACTGCGCCTCCGTCACCGGCGTGGTCCTCATCGACCTCGGGGCCGCGCCGACCTCCGTCGTGCTCAAGCTCGTCGACGTGATCCGCGACGGTGTCCGGGCCCGCCGCGAGCAGGGCGAGCGGCACCCCTGGCGGCCCTCGGCCGGCCGGCCCGTCACCCTCGGTGCGGTCGGCGGCACCCCGCTCGCCGCCGAAGTCGTCGTCTCCACGGGCCGGTTGGTGACCGTCCGCCTCGCCGCCCAGTGATCCCGGAAGCGACCCGCACCCCATGAACACCGAACCCTCCCCCGTGCCCGGCCAACTCGTCCTCGACCGCCGCACCCGCCGTACCGGCGTCTACATGGACACCATCGGCGGCCGTCTCTACCTCCGCCCGGTCGGCGGGGGCGTCGAGTGGACCGCCCGGCCCGAGCACGTCGGCCTCCCCGCGCCCACCGACCCGGCACCGTCGGCCGCGAGGCCGCTTCCCGGATGAGCCGCCCGCCCCGCATGCTGCTGATCGCCGCCTCGGCCGCCTCCGTGGCGGCCGGCACGGTGCTCGCCGTACTCGCCAGCCACCCCGTCCGCCGCCACGGTCCCGGCGCGGCCAACCTGTTCTTCCTCCTCGTCCTCTGCGCAGGCACCCTCCTCGTCAACTCCACCCTCGGCCGTGCGATCGAGCGCCACTGGGCCACCCGCCGACGCTGACCCTCCCCGCACGGGACTTCGGCCCCTCCGACCTCCTGTGCAGGGCGCCTTCCGGCCCGGCTCGTTCGCCCGCTGCGTCACCGCGTCGGACAGCAGGGCCTTCGGTCACTCCACGCGTGCGGCGATGGTCCGTGCGCACTCCATCGACTCGGCCCGGGTGGTGTCCACCTCCAGGTCGTAGGTCACGCCCTGATGGACCACCTCCGCCTGGGACACGGCCATGCCGATGGTCCGATCGCCCCGTGCGACCTCCCGCCCCGCGGCGACCGCGCCGTCACACCGGACGCCGACCCACAGCACCCGCAACCCGCTCAGGGCCGTCCGCCACCGCTGCTGCGAGTCCGCTCCGCCGAGGAAGACCTCGTCGACGACGACCCGGGCACCCGCGCGGGCCATGGCGGCGATCCCCTCGATCCAGGCCGCTTCCAGCGTCCGGAACCCCGGCCCGACGATCACGGCCCCGTCCGGAGCGAACTCGATCCCGCCGTCCGCCGTCTGCATCGACATCGGCATCGCCTCGACCAGCGTGTCCGTCCCGAGGGCCAGCCACGGGTCCGGCAGGACTGCCTGGAGACACCTGATGATCCCGGACTTCCCCGAGCTGGAACCACCGTTGAGAACGATCACCTGAGTCATCACCGCGCCACCGTAGAGGCGCCGGCGCCGTGCCCGAAACGGATTTCCGCGCCCCCTGGGGCCGTGTCGCCGCCCCTGGGTCCGCCCGGCGGCAGGCGGCACGGCGGGATGCCGCAACGGGCGGACCTGGACGCGAGGTTGAGCCCGCCGCTCCGCCGCCGGGGGGATCCGTGGCTGCGGGCCGGACGAGTCGGGTCGCGGCGGGCTCCGTCGCTGCTCAACCCCCTTGTGGCGACGGGGCGGGAGGCTCGACAGTGGGTGCGAGGGGGCGTGGCAGACTGTTCGCCTGCCGACGCGTTCGGTCGCGTCCGACGGAGGGGCTGGGGATGAGTGGTCGGGGGACCGTGCTCGGGGGGCGCTACACGCTGACCGCGCGGATAGGCGGCGGCGGGATGGGGTCCGTCTGGCAGGCCGACGACGCGGTGCTGGGGCGGCAGGTCGCGGTGAAGATCCTCCACGCGGCGCTGCTGGAGGACGGCACCTTCGCCCGGCGCTTCCGCCGTGAGGCCCAGCTGCTCGCCGCCCTGAGCCACCCCGGCGTCGTGGACGTGCACGACTACGGCGAGGAAGGCCCCGACGAGGACGGCGAGCGCGCCGCCTACATCGTCATGGAGCTGATCGACGGCCGTCCGCTGGACAAGGTGCTCGCCGAGGACGGGGTGCTCCCGCCGGACCGCGCGCTCGGTCTGCTGGCCGCCGCGCTGGACGCCCTGCACGCCGCGCACCGGCGGGACATCGTGCACCGCGACGTGAAGCCGTCCAACCTGATGGTCCGGGACGACGACCGGGTGACGGTCACCGACTTCGGCATCGCCCGCGCCACCGCCGGGACCAGGCTCACGGCCTCGCACGCGGTGATCGGCACCGCCCTCTACATGGCTCCCGAGCAGGCCGAGGGCAAGGAGATCACACCCGCTGCGGACCTCTACGCGGTCGGCGTGGTCTGCTTCGAACTGCTCACCGGCAGGCCGCCGTTCACGGGCGAGAGCGTGCTGGAGGTGGCGCTCAAGCACCTGCGCGAGCCGGTGCCGGCGCTGCCGGAGTCGATACCGGCGGCGGTGCGGGCGATCGTCACGACGGCGCTGGCCAAGCAACCGGGGGACCGTTTCGCCGACGCGGCGGCCATGGCGGAGGCCGCCCGCGCGGCGGTGGCTCCGGGGGCGGTCGCGTCGCCGGTCACGCCCCCGGCCGTACCCGCCGCGCCCCCCGCCGCGGCCCCCGCCGTGCCCCCCGCCGTGGTCGACGAGGTCGTGTCCCGCGCGGCCACCGAACCCGTTCCCCGCAGCCGGCGGCGCGGCTTCCTGGTGCCGATCGTGCTCCCGCTGGTGATCTCGGTGGGGACGGCCACCGTGTTGCTCATCGACAAGGCGCCGTTCACCTCGGAGGCGCAGACGCCGGGCTCCGCCCCGCCGGTGGCGGTGACCGTCACCGCGACCGTCCCGGCCGCGCCGCTGCCCGCCACCGTGCAGCCCACCGCGGCGCCGTCCGGCACCCCGTCGGGGACGGAGACGGCGCTGCCGCCCGCCACCGGCCCGTCGAAGTCCGCCACCGGGCCCGCCCGGACCACCGCGCCGCAGCAGCCGCCCGCCGCCACCGCGCCGGGCGGCACGGGGCCCGCCGCACCGCCCCTGCCGTCGGCCGTCACCGCTCCGCCCGTGCCCTCGGGCGCCACCGCCGCGCCCCCGGCTCTTCCGCGGCCGTCGGCCCCCGCCGCCTCCCCGTCGGCCCAGCCTCCGGCCGCCGTCCCCGCCGGATGCGGCGGCACCAACTGGGGCTACCTCACCAATGTCGGGGACGGCCTGCGCGTCGGTCTCTCCCAGGACAGCCTGGCGGGCGGCCAGGCCGTGGTGATGGGAGGCGCGAGCGCCTACGGCTGGGTGCACACCGTGCCGAGCAGCTGGCACCAGTTCAACCCGTGCAAGCTGAGCGCCCCGCCGCTCGTGCAGGACATGGACGGCAAGGTGGTCCTCTCCAACGGCTTCAGCTTCATGACCAACTGGACGGTCACCCCCGCGACCACCTCCGGCGCCTTCTACCTGAAGGACTACATGGGCCAGAACTGCCTGACCGACAACGGCGCCGGTGCGCAGCTCACCATGACGGTCTGCACCCCGGGCAACAAGTCCCAGGAGTTCCGCGTCCCCTGATACCTCTCCAAGCCCCTTGAAGGGTGCTCGTGCTTATTAAGGGGCGTTAGTGGCTGGACGCCGGTGCTGACGACATGCCATGATCAGGCATGTCGCCGCACGGAGCGGCAGTAGCAAGGGGAGGAACGTCATGACCCAGGAGAACCCGGCGTACGTGTCGGTGCCGGTGCCGGCCCATCTCGTGCCGGCCGTCTACGCCTTCATCGCCGAGCGCAGCGGGGCGACCGCGGCCCCGGCCGCAGCCCCGACCGCAGCCCCGGCCGGCGGGACGGGGCCCACGTCGAGGGACCCCCAGGGCGAGCACCAGCGGCGCCGCGACGAGTGGGCCGTGGAAGACCTCCGCGCCCTGATCAGCGACCGTCGCGACTCCGTTCAGGTGGTCGTCGCGATCCTCGACATCCTCGCGGAGCAGCCGGGCGTGAAGGTGAGCTACGGGGCGCTGGTCGCCGCGCTCGGCCTCGACCGCACCCGGCTCCGCGGGTCGCTGTCGGGCTTCAGCCGGGTCCTGAAGGCCCACTACGAGCGGGAGTTCTGGCCGATGTGGTGGACGGAGATCGCGAGCGAGGACGAGGACCGCGCGACGGAGTACTGGTACTACGTCAGCGAGACCGTCGCGAAGCGCTGGCTCCAGGCCCGCGCCGAGGGGTGAGCGCCCGGTACAGCACGTGAACGCCGCTCGGCGCCGGTCGCCGGCTTTCCCTGCGGGGTGGAGGCAGACCGTCAGGCCGCCTCCACCCGGCGCCAGTCGCCGTCGCCCTCCACCGGTGCCGGGCCGAAGTCGTAGCGGACGCCCGCCGGGCCGAAGGCCAGCAGGGATATCGACGACGAGCCCCAGATCCGGCCGTCGCCGAACTCGCGGCGCTGGACCAGCGCAGCCGGGTCGTCCAGCGGCAGTCCGTCCCCGGCGACGATCGGCAGCCACGCGCCCCACGCCTCGCCGGTCGACACGGCGTCGGGGAGCGGCTCCGGGCGGGCGGCCGTCTCGAAGCGTGCGCGGAAGCGGGCGGCCCGGGCACCCATCAGCGAGCGGATCCGCTCGGAGGCGGTCCGGTTCTCCGCCATCCCCTCGGGGCCGTCGTTGAGCACGACGCTCAGGCCGGTGGGCAGGTCCAGTTCCGCGAGCCGGCTGCCGCTGCCGCCCCAGCTCAGGACGCGCACGCCGCCGGCCCGTGCCACCACCAGGTGGAAGGGGTCGTACCGGTCGAGGTCCAGCCGGTCGATCCGGCCGCCCCGGACGGCGAGCAGCGGCAGTTCGCCGCGCGACTGCCGGGCCTGCGCGGGGGCCAGGGTGCCGAAGCCGTTCAGCAGGCAGGCCGCGACGGCTTCACCGACCGCCCCGGCTTCCCCGCCCGCCCCGGCGGAGCCGACCGCCAGCCAGGTGCCGCCCGCGACGAGGTCGAGCCCGCCGACCGCGGAGGGCTGTGCGGGCCAGTGGCGGCCGGGCGGCGCCCACCGCCGGCCGGCGTACTCGTCCCGCACCGCCAGCACCAGCACCGGTACCGCCGACGACGGCTCGATGCTCACGAACGCCGTACACACGTCCTGTCCCCCTGACCTCGTCCGCACCGGGCGGCGCCGGGATCCCACCGGTACCGCCCCACCCTGCGATCCTCGCACGCCCGTTCGCGCCCGGAGGGGCGACCGGAGCCACACCGGAGGCGAGCGGAGGCGCACCGACGAGGCACGGGAGGGGCGCCCCGGGCGCACGGCCACGGCCACCGACCGGGCGTCCGGGGACTTCCGCCGGAAGCCCGGTCGTGCCAGACTCCGCGCACCACGGCCGCGGCGGGCCGGCCGGGGCCCGGCGCACCCCCGAAGTGGCCCACGATTCCCGGGCCCGAACGCACCAGTAGGGCAGGCCACCCGGCCCCTAGGCTGGCAGGCATGACGACGAACGAGACCTCGGCCGACACCCCCGTCCCCGCCCCCGAGCAGCGGATCTCCCTTCCCGACCTGGCGCCCGACTTCTACAGGGCGATGTTCGCGGTGGAGCGTGCCGCCCGGCAGGGCGTGGACCCGGTCCTCGCCGAGTTGGTCAAGGTGCACGCCTCGATGATCAACGGGTGTGCGTTCTGCATCGACATGCACTCCACCGAGGCCCTGAAGAACGGCGAGCGGGACCACCGCCTGCTCTCCCTCCCCGCCTGGCGCGAGACGCCGTGGTTCACCGCCCGGGAGCGGGCCGCGCTCGCGCTGACCGAGTCGGTCACGCTGCTCACCCAGGGCCACGTGCCGGACGCCGTGTACCAGGAGGCCGCCGCGCAGTTCGAGCCGGCCGAGCTGGCGCAGCTGATCGCACTGATCATCACCATCAACTCCTGGAACCGGATCGGTGTCACCTCCCGGCTCAGCCCGGCCGCGAAGTAGGGTTCCCGACCATGACGGCACAGCAGCAGGCCAAGGCCCGGATCCTCCGCGAACTCCACCGCCCCGGTGACCCGTTGGTGCTCGCCAACGTCTGGGACGCGGCGAGCGCCCGACTGGTGGCCGCCGCCGGGGCGCGCGCCGTGGCGACGGCCAGTGCGAGCGTCAGCTGGACGCTCGGCAGCGCGGACGGCGACGCCGCCGACCGGGACGAGGTGCTGGCCCAGACGGCGCTGATCGTCCGCGCGGTCGGCCTGCCGGTCACCGCCGACCTGGAGAGCGGGTTCGCGGAGACGGCCGCCGGGGTGGGCGGGACGGTCGCGGGGCTCCTCGCCACCGGGGCGGTGGGGGTGAACCTGGAGGACGGCCGGCGGCCCGTGGCCGAGGCGGCCGAGCGGATCGCGGCGGCCCGCGCGGCGGCGGTCGCGGCCGGCGTGGACCTCTTCGTCAACGGCCGGACCGACGTCTTCCTGCTCGGCCTCGGAGACCCGGAGGGGCGGTTCGACGAGGCGGTCGCCCGGCTGCGCGCGTACGTCGAGGCGGGCGCCGACGGGGTGTTCGTGCCCGGCGTGGCCGACCCGGAGGTGATCGCCGCGCTGGTGAAGGCCGTCCCGGCGCCGCTCAACGTGCTGGCCGGGCCGGGCTCGCCGTCCGTGCCGGAGCTGGCGCGGCTGGGGGTGGCCCGGGTCAGCCTGGGGCCGGGTCTGGCCCGGGCGGCGTACGCGGCGGTGCGCCGCGCCGCCGAGGAGGTGTACGCGGAGGGCACGTACACCGCGCTCGACGGCGGGCTGGGCTACCAGGAGTTGCAGGAGCTGAGCGCCCCCGCCGAGTGAGCCGGCCCAGGACCGGCCGGTGCGACCGTGCGGAACCGGTCCGTCGCACCGGCCGGCCGGTTCGGCGGACGGCCCGCGGGCCGTCCGCCGGCCGGTCTCACAGACCGTGGCCGATCTGGCCGCTGAGGCCGGGGTGGGTCATCTGGTTGGTGCCGATGGCCTCGACCTCGCCGGCGGCGTGGCCGACCAGCGGCAGGTCCTTCGCCTCGTGGAGGAGGAGGTCGGCGGGGGAGAGGGTGAGCCCGTTGGAGAGTCCGCCGAGGGCGTCCGGGGAGGCCGCGGTGGAGGTGGCGGCGGAGGCGGCCGGGACGGCGGCGGCGAGACCGGCCATGGTGAGGGCGGCCAGGGTGGCGAGTTTCTTCATGGAACCCCCAACGACCCGGCCGCCCCGCGGTCACTTCCGCAGGGTCAGACGGTCACCCGCAGCGTCCGCACGCTGTTGCTGACGAAGGACCCGATCGGCTCCGGCGCCGGGCCCTGCGCGAGCGCCAGCCCGGGGTACCGCGCGAACAGGGACCGCAGCGCCGTCTCCGCCTCCATCCGGGCGAGCCCGGAGCCGAGGCAGAAGTGCGGGCCGTGGCCGAACGACAGGTGCCGGTTCGGCTTGCGGGTGAGGTCGAAGCGGTCGGCCTCCTCGTAGTGCCCGGAGTCCCGTCCGGCGGCGGCGTACGAGGCGAGCAGAGCGTCCCCGCGCCGGATCACGGCGTCCCCGACCGGGATGTCCTCGACCGCGTACCGGAGCGGGAACTGGCCGACCGGCGAGTCGTAGCGCAGCGTCTCCTCCACCACCGCGGACCAGGACGCGGTGCCGTTCAGCACCAGCTCCAGCTGGTCGGGGTGGGCGAGCAGCGCCCGGACGGCGTTGGTGATCAGGTTGAGCGTCGTCTCGTGGCCGGCCACCAGCATCAGCAGCAGGGTGCCGACCAGCTCCTGTTCGCTGAGCCGGTCGGTGTCCTCGCGCGCGGCGATCAGGTCGGTGGTGAGGTCGTCGCCCGGTTCGGCCCGCTTGGCGGCGACCACGGAGGCGAGCAGGGCGAACAGCGCCCGCTGGGCGGCGACCGCGGCCTCGGGGGTGGCCGAGCTGGAGACCAGGGTGTCGGAGAGCTCGTGCAGCTCGTCCTGCTGCTTGGGCGGCAGGCCGAGCAGCTCGCCGATCACCTGCATGGGCAGCGGGTAGGCGAAGTGCTCGCGCAGGTCGAACTCGCCCTCCAGGCCGGCTATCCGGTCGAGCAGGGCGACGGTCCGGGCCTCGATGGCGGGTTGCAGCGCGGCGACCCGGCGCGGGGTGAACGCCTGGGTGACCAGGCCGCGCAGCCGCCGGTGGTCGTCGCCGTCCGTGGTGATCATGCCGGGAACGGTGACGAAGTTGATCAGCGGCCACCCCTCGGGCAGCCGGCCCTCCCGGAACACCGTCCACAGCTGCGGGTTCTTGCCGACGCGCGGGTCGGCGAGCAGCTCCTGGAGGGTGTCGTGATGGGTCACTGCCCAGACCACCACCCCGCCAGGGAGCTCCACCAGGACCGCCGGGCCGGCTTCCCGGAGCCGGAGGTTCTCCCCGTGCTGGTCCCGTCCGAAGGGGTCGAGCCGGACGGGGTCGGGCCGGACGGGCGCGCCTGCCCCGGCGTCGGACCCCCCTCGGAGGGGGACGGCTCCGTGGCCGGGTCGGTCGTGCTCGGCGGCTGCGGCGGTGTCCATGCGGCGGGCCTCTCGGGGGCTTGCGGTCGGGGCGGGGTGAAGGCGCTGTAGAGCACCGGCAGGCTGACCAGGGCACGCGACCAGGGCGACGGACGCCAGGCCAGCTCGCTCGGCGGTACGGCCAGTTGGAGGTCCGGAAGGCGGTGGAGCAGGGTCTCGACGGCGGTCTCGACGATGATCCGGGCCGGCTGCTGGGCCGGGCAGACGTGCTTGCCGGCGCCCCAGGCCAGGTGGGCCCGGTTGCCGCCCAGCGCGCCGTGCCCGGGCGTGCCGGTGCCCTGGGCGGCCGGGTCGGCGTTGGCGGCGGCCAGCCCCAGGACGAGCATGTCGCCGCGGCTGATGTACTGGCCGCCGAGGACGGTGTCGCCGGTGGCCCACCGGCCGGGGAAGTTCTGCGTCGGCGGGTCGCGCCAGAGCACCTCCTCCAGCGCGTCGGCGACGGTCAGCCGCCCGCCGGTGAGGGTGGCCCGGAACCGGCGGTCGGTCAGCAGCAGCCGCAGCGTGTTGCCGGTCCAGCAGATGGTGGTCTCGTTGCCGGCGACCATCATCACGACCAGGTGGTGCACCGCCTCCTCGTCGGTCAGCCCGGCCGGGTGGGCCAGCAGCCAGGAGGTGAGGTCGGCACTGGGCGTGGTCCGGCGGAGGCGGACCAGGTCGACCAGGATCGCCTGGAACTCGGCGTTGGCGCGCACCGACTCGGCGCCGCTGTCGGCGATGTGGCTGATCAGCTGGATCAGGTGCTGGCCGGTCTCGGCGGCCAGCCCGAGCAGTTGGGTGAAGACGAGCAGCGGCAGCCGGCGCGCGTACTGGGCGACCAGGTCGGCGGTGCCGTCCGGGCCCCAGCTGTCGATCAGCGCGTCGGCGGCGGTCTCGGTGGTCTCGCGCAGCTGCCGGTGGTCGATCTGGGCGAGCGTGTCGGCGACGGCGGCGCGCAGCCGCTGGTGCTCGGCGCCGTCCAGGTTGAGCAGGGTAGGGCGCCAGGCGGTCATCGGCTGGAGCCGGGAGTCGGGGGCCAGCCGGCCCTCGGCGGGGACCCGCCAGCGGCGCGAGTCCTTGGAGAACAGCGCCTCGTTGCGGGTGAGTTCGAGCAGCTCGGGGTAGCCGACGACCAGCCAGGCCTCGACGCCGGGCTCCAGCTCGATCGGCGCGACCGGGCCGTACTGGGCGCGCAGCCGGGCGTACAGACCGTGCGGGTCGTCGGCGACGGCCGTGCCGTACAGCGGGGTGAGCGGCACTCCGACCGGCAGCCCGCCGGGGAGCCCGCCGGACGGTGGGCCGCCCGCGTGCGCGGGGCAGCCGGGCGGCGGAAGCGCGGTACCGGGCTCGGGGGTCGTCATCGCTGGAGCTCCAGTACGGCCGTGGAGTGCAGGTGGTCGACGAAGTCGATCAGCAGGTCGTACGAGGCCCGTCGGTCCCGTGCGTCGCAGTACAGGATCGGCGCCTCGGGCAGCAGGTCCAGTGCCGACCGCAGCTCCTCCTCCGGGTAGCTCGGGGTGTCCGGGAAGGTGTTGACGGCCACCGCGAACGGGATCCGTTGTTCCTCCAGCCGGCCGAGCACCTCGAAGCTCTCGTCCGGCCGGCGCAGGTCCACCATGGCGATGGCGCCGAGCGCGCCGCGCGACAGGTCGTCCCAGAGCGGCCAGAACCGCTGCTGGCCCGGCGTGCCGAAGAGGTAGAGGGCGAGCCGGGCGTTGAGCGTGATCCGGCCGAAGTCCAGCGCGACCGTGGTGGTGGTCTTCTCGCTGCGCCCGGTGAGGTCGTCGACCCCGCTGCTGGCGGCGGTCATGGTCTCCTCGGTGCGCAGCGGGGTGATCTCGCTGAGCGAGCCGACCAGGGTGGTCTTGCCCACCCCGAACGGGCCGGTGACGAGGATCTTGACGGCGCCCTGGACGGACGGCGGCAGGTACCGGGGTTCGGCGGGGCGGTCGGCGGACGCGCCGGCGGGAGCGCCGGCGAGGGCGTCAGCGGAGTTGGCGGAGGCCAACGAGTACCTCTTCCAGGAGGGTTGTGGGCAGGCGTTCGGCCTGCGGGACGGGCGGGAGCACCTGGACGGCGCCGAGGTCCCAGAGGTCGCCGACCAGGACCTTGACGACACCGAGCGGCAGGCCCAGGTAGGCGGCCACCTCGGCGATCGAGAGCAGGCTGCGGCAGAGGTCCAGGATCCGTTGGTGCTCGCGGTTGAGCAGCGCGTCCTCGGGCAGTGCGGGCCGGTCGGGTAAGGCGGTGACCAGGCTCTCGACGGCCAGCGCGGTCCTGGTGGGACGGCTGCGGCCGCCGGTGATGACGTAGGGCCGGACCGGCCCGTTCACCGCAGCCCCTCCGCCGCGAGGTCGGCGCGCGGCGGACTCGTGAGGTGGGAGCCGATCCGCTCGACCAGGACCTGCATCTGGTAGGCGACCAGCCCGGCGTCCACCGCCTCGGCGGTCACCACGGCCAGGTGGGCACCGGCGCCGGCGGCGACGATGAAGAGGTAGCCGCCGCCGTACTCGATGATGATCTGGCGGGTCGCGCTGCCGTGGCCGCCGAACCCCTGGGCGACGCCGCGGGCCAGTGACTGGAGGCCGGAGCAGGCGGCGGCGAGTCGTTCGGCGTCCTCGCGCACGATGCCCTCGCTGCGTCCGATCTCCAGGCCGTCGTTGGACACCACGACGGCGTGCTGGACCTCGGGGACGGAGACGATGTCGGCGAGGAGCCAGCCGAGGTCAGGGGTGGTGGTCATGGAACTCTCCGGAGCGCTGGGGAAGCTGGGGGGAAGCGGGAAGGGAAGGGTCGTGCGGGGCGTGCGACCGGCCGGGGTTCTGGCCGTGGCCCGGGGAGTGGGCCCGATCGTCGCCCTGAGGGTGGCCCTGGGGGTGGCCCGGGGAGTGGGCCTGGGCCTGGACGGCCGAGCGGCCGCTGGCCGTGCCGGCCTGGAACATCGCCATGAACGTCTGCGCCTGCTGGGCCGAGCGGTACGGCGGAGCGGCCGGCGGGGTCGGAGCGGCGGACGCGGCGTGCCGGTTGGCCCGGTCGCGCCGGTGGCTCCGGCGGGGCAGCGGCGGCGGCGTGGCGCCGGCCTCGGCGGGCCGGTCGGCCGACGGGGTGTCGGCCGAGGGGATGCCGGGTGCTCCCGGCGTGCCGGCCACCGGCGGGTAGCCGGTCGCCGGGGGGTACAGCGGCGGGTACTCGGAGGGTGCCGGGTACCCGTACGGGTCCTGCGCGGACTGCGGCCCGGTCGGGCCCTGCTGCCCGTAGGCGCCCGGTGCTCCGAACGCGCCCTGCTGCCCGTACCCGTCCGGCTGCCCGTACGCGCCGGGTGATCCGTGAACGCCCGGGGACCCGTGCGCGCCGTGCGCGTCGGGCGATCCGTACGGACCCTGCGGCCCGTGCGTGCCCTGGGGGCCGTGTGCCGGGGACCGGCCGGGCGCGGGGGAGCCCGACCGGGGAGCGGCGGACCGGCGCGGACCGTGGCCGAACACGGCGTCGTCCGTGCCGAGGCCGGGCACGGTCGACGGCAGCGGTTCGGTGAGCAGCGCGTTCGGCAGCAGCACGACGACCCGCACTCCGCCGTACGGCGAGGGCGCGGAGCTGAGGGTGACCCGGAACCCGTACTGCTCGGAGAGCCGGCCGACCGCCGCCAGCCCGAGCTGCGGGACCTCGCCGAGGCGGGAGACCTCGATCGCGGGCCCGCCGCCCAGCGCGGCGGCCGCCTTGGAGACGGCCTGCTCGGGCATGCCGACGCCGCCGTCGTCGATCTCGATCACGGCGCCGTTGTGCACGGGCATCAGGGTGACGAACACCTGGGTGCTGGGCGGGGAGTAGCGGGTGGCGTTGTCCAGCAGCTCGGCGACGGCGTGGATCAGCGCCTCGGCGGCGGCCCCGACCACGGCGGTCTCGATCCGGCTGCGGACCACCACCCGCTGGAAGGGCAGGATCCGCGACTGCGCACCGCGCACCACGTCCTCCAGCGTGACCGGCTCGGGCCAGTGCCGACCGGCCCGGGCGCCGCAGAGCACGGCCAGGGTCTGGGCCAGTCGTGCCTGTTGGGCGGCGGCGTGGTCCGCCTTGAGCAGGCCCTCCAGCAGGGCCGGATCGTCGTGGGTGCGCTCCATCTCGTCCAGCAGGGCCTGCTGGTCGTGCGCCATCACGAGGATCCGGCGGGCCACGCTGAGGAACGCCCGCTGGGTGGAGGCGTTGAGCTCCTGTTCCTGCTGGACGGCGGCCAGTTCGGCGCCGCGGCGGCTCAGTTCGGCGGTGAGCTGTTCCTTGAGGCGGTCGATCTCGCGCTGCTGCTGGGTGACCCGACGGCGCTGGGTGGCGGAGACCGCGCGGTAGCGGGCGGCGGCCACGAGGGCGAGGGCGGCGAGTACGCCGGTTGCCGTTGCGCACCACTGAGTCATCGTCACGCCGCGAATTCTAGGGTGATGATCCTACGAAGGTGTGAACGGATCTCGCCAAGTGACCAGAACTCGTCGATATCCCGTCAATAGCACGCCGATCCACCGTTCTTCGGGCCCGACCGGACGGTCACCGAACACTTCGTCCGCGCCCGTGCAAGGGCCTTATTGCCCTGATGACAAGCGGTGCAGCAACAGGAGGGCGACGTCGTCCGGACGGGAGCGGCGTTCGGTCACGTTCAACGTGAGCAGATCGGCCAGCCGCTCCAGCGCCGGCCCCGGCCCGACCCGGACCGGACCGGTGCTGCGCGCCCACAGCTCCAGCCCGCCGAGCATCCGGTGCACCGACTCGTCGTAGTCCTCCTCCCGGTCCTCCACCAGGCCGTCGGT
This sequence comes from Kitasatospora sp. NPDC127035, assembly GCF_042726075.1. Lineage (NCBI taxonomy): Bacteria > Bacillati > Actinomycetota > Actinomycetes > Kitasatosporales > Streptomycetaceae > Kitasatospora > Kitasatospora sp. NPDC127035. The sequence goes on from NZ_JBHXDN010000010.1 coordinate 165,452, forward strand.
GTAGGCGAGCAGCGTCTCGCCGGGCGCCAGGTGCTCCACCACCAGCGGGTAGGGCGCGTCCGGGTCGACGCCCAGGGGCGGCCCGCCGGGCAGTTCCAGCTCCACCGCCCGGGCGTTCTCGGCGATCCGGACCGGGGCCGGGTGCCCGGCGCGGGCCGCCCGCAGCGTGCCGTCGGCCGGATCGAGCGTGAGGTAGAGGCAGGTGGCGAACAGGTCGGTGTCCAGCTCGGTGAGCAGCCGGCTGGTCCGGGACAGCGTGGCGGCCGGGTCGTGCCCGTCCGTGGCGTACGCGCGGAGACCGCTGCGCAGCTGCCCCATCACGGCCGTCGCCTCGGCGTTGTGGCCCTGGACGTCACCGATCACCAGGCCGATCCGGCCCTCCGGCAGCCGCAGCAGGTCGTACCAGTCGCCGCCGATCTGCATGCCCTCGGTGCTCGGCAGGTAGCGGGCGGCGCTGGCGATCCCGGGCAGCCGGGGCAGCGAACGCGGCAGCATCGCGCGTTGCAGCTCGGTGGCCCGGTGGTGGTGGGTGTCGTAGAGCCGGGCGCGTTCCAGCGACTGGGCGAGGATGCCGGCGAACGCCGAGTAGAGGGTGCGGTCCTCGCGGCCGAAGGCGCGTTCGGTGGCGAAGGTGATCAGGCAGGAGCCGACCTGCCGGCCGGAGGCGATCAGCGGCAGCACCGCCCAGGCCGCCGGGGCGAGCGGCCCGTCCCCGGTGCTGCCGCCCCCGCCCTGCCCGTCCGGGTCCTGCCCGTCCGTGACCTGGCCGTCCCCGCCCTGCCCGTCCCCGTTCCCCGCCTCCGCCGACGCCCCCCGCCCGGGCCCGCCCGGGCCCCGCGCGGTCCGGCCGGGCTCGCTGAACAGGGGTGCGGAGCGGGCCAGGGCGCGCTGCATCACCCCCTCCGAGAGGTCGGCCAGCCGGGTCAGCTCGGTACGCCGCGCACCGCCGTAGACGGTGTGCGAGACGGGCAGCAGCCGGCCCTCGTCGACCAGGTCGAGCACGATGCCGGCGGCGCCGAAGGCCGGCCGGGCGACATCGGTGACCGTCGTGGTCACGTCCCGGACGGTGACCGCCCGGGAGAGGGCCCGGGTCAGGGCCAGCAGCAGGGCGGAGCGGGCTCCGACGGCCGGGGTGCCGCTCTCCGGGGCGGCCGGGCGCTCCTCGGGCGCGCGGCCGTGGTCGCGGTCGGCGAGCAGTCCGGCGATCCGGACCGGCCGGCGGTGCACGTCCAGCATCACCTCCCCGGTCTCCTCGATCCGGATCACTCCGCTGCCGCCCCGGCGCGGTACCCGGTAGCGGATCCGGTACGGACCGCCGGTGGCGAGCGCCTCGGCGAGCGCGGCCTGGACGTCGGGCAGGTCCTCGGGGTGGACGAGCAGGTCGAGGTCCGGCGCGGGGGCCGGCCCGCTCCCGTCCGGTGCGGGTCGGCCGACCAGCCGGTGGGCGTGGGCGTCCCAGTAGGTCTCGCCGGTGACCAGGTCGCGCTCGAAGGCGCCGTGTCCGGCGGCCCGGAGGGCGAGCGAGAGCATCGGGTGGCCCGGTGCGGAGGCCGGACCGGTGCCGTCGGGATCCGGCCCGGGGCGCACACCGCCCGGCCCGCGCCGTCCGGCCGACCCGCCCGGCGCGGCCGACCCGCCCGGCGCGGCGGGTGCGCCCCGGTCGGTCCGGTCCCGGCGTTCGGGGTGTGCGTGGTCGAGCAGGTGGGCGAGCCGGTGGGCGCAGGCGTCGCCGAGGGTCTCCAGCACGTCCAGGTCGCGTCGGGGGACGGTGCCCCGGTGGGCGAGGGCGAGGGCGAGCACGCCCACCGGTTGTTCGTCGACGACCATCGGCAGGGCGATGACGGCGACCATTCCGGTGCCCATCCCGGCGTTCCGATTGGGGTAGTCGACGCTGGTGCGCTCGGGGCTGAGGAGGTACGGCCGGCGCAGCCGGAGCGCCGTCGCGGCGGGGAGGTCACCGGCCGGATCGACGACGCCGTAGCGCTCGTGGGCCCAGTCGGGGAGGCCGTGGGAGGCGGTGAGCCGGAGCATTCCGGTGGAGTCCAGCAGGTAGAGCGCGGAACCCTCGCCGGTGATCCAGGCCGGCCCCTCGGCGAGGACGGTTCCGAGCAGTTCGGCGGCGCTGGTGCAGCCGAGCAATAAGCGCACACAGCGCATGGCACTGCGCGCGGTGGGGCTGCTGCGCGGGTCCACGGGATTTCCGGCCTTTCCGGTTCCTTATGAGCCAGTCAATTCTTAATACCCTATTTCCAGTGCTGGCGAGCGGTAGCCCGGACGGCGTACCGGAGTCGGGGTCCGGCCGTCGGTGGTGCCCGCCCTGCGTCGCCGGTGGACGGCCCTTCCGGACGGCCGTCCGCCGGCCGGGCCAATCTAACCCCTGATGGTCGATTGATCCCGTTTGTCCGTTCGGAACCGCCCGCGGGGCGGCCGGTGGCGTGGCACCCCCTTCCGGTCCGGTACCCTTCTCCGTGCAGCACGGGGCTATAGCTCAGACGGTTAGAGCGCTTCCCTGATAAGGAAGAGGCCACAGGTTCAAGTCCTGTTAGCCCCACAGCACCGAAGGGCCCGGAGCGTCCCCCGCTCCGGGCCCTTCGTCGTTCTCCGTCCGCGGACCGCGGCCCCCGCCCCTTCTCGCCGCCGCAGGTCGTCCCTCCCGCACGGCGCCGGGCGCGGGGCTCGTGGGCCGGGGCCCGGGCGCCGGGACGCCCGCGGGCCCGGGGGGCCCTCAGGGCCGGGGCCAGCCGTGCAGTCCGGCCGTCAGCACGGTGATCATCCGGTCCTGGGTGTCCTCCAGGTCCTCGGCGAGCCGGAAGCCGCCGCCGATCGAGAGCGCCGCGAAGCCGTGGGCCAGCGAGCGGAAGGTCCGGGCCGCGTGGATCGCCTCGGAGCCCTCCAGCCCGTACGCGCGCAGCACCGCGACGATCACTCCGACCAGCCGGGCCGCCGCCGCAGCGAGGTCCTCGTCCGGCTGCGGCGCCTGCGGCAGGGCGCCGTACCGGTGCGGGTGCTCGGTGGCGTACGCGTGGTAGGCGCGCAGGACGGCGGCGACGGCGTCGTCCCCGCCGCGTCCGACGGCGGCCTCGGCCAGCCGGTCGGCCAGTTCTCCGGTCACCCGGACCGCGACCAGCCGGCGCAGCTCGGCGAGGCCGCCGCTGACGTGCTTGTACAGCGAGGGGGTGGCGACGCCGGCGCGCCCGGCGACGGCGGCCAGGGTGAGGGCTTCGGGGCCCTGCTCGTCGACGAGGGCGAGGGCGTGGTCGACGACCTGCTCGGGGGTCAGACCGACTCGGGGCACGGCGGTTCTCCAGGGTGCTTCGGTGGTGGCTGGGGCTGCGAGGGGCGCGTACGGCCGCTCAGGGCCGCGCGGAGCCGCTCAGGGCCGGGCTGCGCGGTTTCGGGCCCGGGGGGAGCCGGGCCCCGTGGGCGGCTCAGGCCAGGGCGGCGAGGAAGGGCAGCAGGGCGTCGGCGGTGGCCTGCGGGTGGTCGGCCATCGGGTAGTGCCCGGCGCCCTCGATCATCACCTTCCGCGCGTCGAGCGCGGCGGCCTGCCGGTCGGCGACCAGTTCCGGCTTCGAGAAGTCGGGGTCCTTGGAGCCCATCACGACCAGGGCCGGGCACCGCACGGCTGAGGTCCAGCCGGTGGGCGCGGAGTCCCCGCGGACGTAGCCGCGGGTGGCGGTCTTCCGGCCGGGGGTGCGCATCGCGGCGACCAGCCCGTCGACGTAGGCGTCGTGGTCGGCCGGCTTGGCGGTCGGGTAGGCGAACCTCCGCTGGTACAGGCCCCAGAAGGCCGGCGAGTGGACGAGGAGGGCGCCCATCGCGCCGACCACCGCGCGCTGCAGGGCGTTCGGCGGCGGGTTCTCGACGAAGGCGTCCAGCAGGACGATCCCGGCGACCCGCTCCGGCGCGTCCCCGGCGGCCCGGACCACGGTGGCGCCGGTGTACGAGCTGCCCGCCAGGGCGGCCCGCTCGATGCCGAGGTGGTCGAGCAGGGCGAGGACGTCGCGGGCGATCGCGGAGGGCGAGTAGTCGTCCCAGGTGATCGAGGACTCGCCGAAGCCCCGCAGGTCCATGGTGATCACCCGGCGGCCGGCGGCGGTCAGCAGCGGGCGCAGGTGCCGGTAGGTGGCCCGGCTGTCGAGCATGCCGGGGAGCAGAACGACGGGGACGCCGTCGCCGTGGCCGGAGTCGTCGAAGGCGAGTCGGCCGCCGGGGAGGTCGAGGTAGCGGGTGACGGGGGCGGTGCCGGTCATGGTGGGCCTCCTCGGTCCGCCGCGGGCGGGCTCGCCGCGCGGGTTCGGGTCGTCGGCGACTGCGCCGATAGCCATAAAGCTAAGGCTAATAGCCTTAGCCGTCAAGCTATGACCCGCTTCCGAGGGGGGCGGGCGCGGCGGCCGGGCGTGACGACCGGTCCGGCGGCCGGCCCGGTGACCGCTCCCGGCGGAGGCGCCGGGGCGCCCTCCGCCTCAGACCCCCTCCACCTTGAACGGGTCGTGCTCGGCCAGCAGCTTGTCCAGCCGGGCCTGGTCGACCCGGGTGACCAGCTCGGTGGACTCCTGCCGGTCCCGGACCACCTTGGCCAGCGTGAACGCGGAGGTGATGGTGTAGAGCAGGCCGAGGCCGAGGAAGGCCCGGGTCCAGGCCCCGACCGGGAGGTAGGCGATGCCGATCGCGAGGGCGACGGCGGACAGGAAGAAGGACAGGACGGCCTGGACGTAGTACGCGGCCGTGGTGCGTGACTGCATCGGTGTGCTCATGGCGCCAGGATGGCCGCGCGGACTCCGGTCGCACATGAGTAGAGGTACTCAGATGGGGGGCCGTTCGTTGACGTCCTATCACGTTCGGTAGTGTCAGTTGTCGTCAATCGTCCCAAAACGCCCATCGGACCGCGCGTGTCCGGCCCGTATCCCGTCCTCCTCAACAGATGGCTTGGAATCGGGGGCCTCTCGGATTAACGTTTGATAACGCAGCGCGGTCCCTAACGCCGTAACCAGACGGCACCGTGCGCCGTCGCCTAATCCCGCCGGCCGGCCTTCGGGCAGGCCAGGGAGCCGGGGAACCATGTTCCTTGGGGTGAATCGGCCGGGCCCAGGCCCAGCCGTAGGAGACCTTCCTGCTCCGAACCCGTCAGCTAACCCGGTAGGCGCGAAGGAAGGAAAGGAGCGCGCCTCCGTGGCGTCGACGCACACCCCGGCACACCCGTCCGGCTTCTCCGCCGGTACCCAGCTGCTCGACCACCCCCGCCCTGCGGCCCACCCGGGCCTGTTCGGCGGCCCGGCGGACGAGACCGCTCCGCAGACCGCCGAGATCAACCGGCACCGGATGCCCCGTCAGACCCGCGGCACCGCTCCGCTGCTCGGCGTCACCGCCGTCGCGGCCACCCTGGGCGCCACCGGCTTCGCCTCCGCGACGCCGGCCGCCGCGCCCGCCGTCGAGGTGCCGGACGAGACCCCGGTCGCCCTCTCGGCCGACCCCGGGCTCGCCCTCGCCGCCAGGATCCAGCAGCAGGCCGACAGCCAGCGCACCGCCGCCGACGAGACCGCCCGGGTGCAGGCCGCCCAGGAGGCCGAGGCCAAGCGCGCCGCCCAGGTCGCCCAGCAGGCGCAGGCCAAGCGCGCCGCCGAGGAGGCCGAGAAGGCCAAGCTCGCCGCCATCAACCTGCCGGTGCGCGACTACAGCCTCTCCGCCCACTACGGCCAGAGCGCCCGCTACTGGGCCCACCTGCACACCGGCCTGGACTTCGCCGCCGACACGGGCACCGCCGTCTACGCGGTCGGCCAGGGCACCATCACCTCGGCCGGCTGGGCCGGGTCCTACGGCTACCGGATCGTCGAGACCCTGCCCGACGGCACCGAGATCTGGTACTGCCACCTCTCCTCGATCATCAAGGGCTCGGGCAAGGTCGTCCCCGGCCAGCAGATCGGCAAGGTCGGTGCCACCGGCAACGTCACCGGCCCGCACCTGCACCTGGAGGTCCGGCCCGGCGGCGGCGCCCCGGTCGACCCGGAGAGCTGGTTCGAGCAGCGCGGCATCAACCCCTGATCCCTGCGACCCCTGCCGAGCCGCGCTGAGCCGAGCCCGGCAGCCCGCGAGGCGCTGCGACCCGTTCGACGCCGAGGAGCCCCGGCGCGGTCCTTCGAGGACCGCGCCGGGGCTCCCGCGCGTCCGTCACGCCCCGGGCCGCTCCCCGGACTCTTCCCCGTGCGGCTCGCCCGACGGGTCGTCCCACCGGTCGCCCGACGGGTCGTCCGACGGGTGGTCCCACCGGAGGTCCGACGGGTCGTCCGGCGTCTCCTCCGGGAGCGCCGCCAGGTAGGCGTCGATCTCCGCCTGCCCGGGCTCCGCCGCCAGCTCCGGGAACTCGTCCACCAGCAGCCACGGCAGCCCCGGCACCGTCCACTCGCCGGAGAGCTCCAGCGCCGCCCCGACCGCCGCCTCCTCGAACGCCCCGAAGTCCCCGGCCAGCTCGGACGGCATCGGCCGGCCCAACGCGGTCAGCTCCGCCAGGTTCCGGTAACTGCGCTGCATCAGCCCCTGCTCCAGCAGCCGCCGCGCACCGTCCGACGCCATCCCGACCGCCAGCTCCCTGGTCCCGCCGCCCCAGCCCCCGTCGTCCACCGGGTCCAGTGTGCCGTCCTCCTCCAGCGCCGCGAACGCCGCCAGCCGCTCCTCCTCGGCCAGCCCTCCGAAGGCCTCCAGCCAGGACCGGACCGCGTCCCCGTCGGCGGTGTCCACCCCGTCGGCACGCAGCAGCAGGGTGTACAGCCGCGGCCAGGTCACCAGGTCGGCCCGGCGCAGCAGCCCGGTCGCCAGCTCGCCCTGCCACTCGGCCTCCGCGTGCAGCCGCTCCTGCCGCTTGGCGTTCAGCCGCCGCGCCGCCCGCTGGTGGTCGATCAGCAGCCGCACCGCCGCGCCGTACGCCAGCGGGTCCTCCCCCGGCGCGGGCTGGACGTACAGGTGCAGGCGTTCGTACAGCAGGTGCTCGACCGCGCCCGAGGTCAGTTCGGGCCAGCCGTCGTGCATCCTGCCCCCGCCCAGTTCCAGCAGCGCCAGCACTGCCCGGAGCGGGCCTTCCGGCACCGGCGCGCGGCCCTCCGTCTCCGCCCAGGCGAGCAGTTCGGCGGCCTTGGTGCGCGGGGCGAGCCGCAGGTCTTCGTCTTCCATAACCACGAACCGTAACCGCTGGTCGGGGGTAGGGTCGGCAGGCATGGTGCCCGTCCGACTCACCGGCCCCCGGCTGGCCATCCGCGAGTTCCACCACACCCCCGAGGACGTCGAGGCGCTGTACGCGGTCTTCGGTGACCCGGAGGCCACCCGGTACCTCCCGTTCGAGGCGCGCGACCGGGAGGACTGCGCCGACCAGATCGAGCAGTACCTGGAGGAGGCCCAGCAGGAGGAACGGACGGTCTACCGGCTCGCCGTCACCCGGCTCGCGGATGCCGAGGACCCGGCCGACGCCGTCCCGATCGGCAACGCCGCGCTAGGGCTCGGTGACCGCCGGTCCGCGTCGCTGGGCTACGCGCTGCGCCGCGACGTCTGGGGCCGCGGCTACGCGGGCGAGATCACCGAGCTGCTCTGCGGCCTGGCCTTCGGTGCGCTCGGCGTGCACCGGCTGGAGGCCCGGGTGGACGTCGACAACGCGGCGTCGGTCCGGGTCCTGGCCAGGGCCGGGTTCCGGCCGGAGGGCCGGATCCGGCACGACGTCCGCCTGCGCGGCCGCCGGCACGACTCCTACCGGTACGCCCTGCTCGCCGAGGAGTGGCCCGGTCCTGCGGGGCGGTGACGGGGGGACGCCGGGGGGAGGGGGGATAACCCCACCTCCGGTTCGCCGGGGAGCCGGATGTCCGCCGCGACGGCGTTTCGGCAGGCTTGAGGAGTCAGCAGGACACGCCGCACGAAGACCGACCCGAGGGACCGAGACCCCGCCATGAGCACCCACAGCATGCAGCGCAGCGAGTACGACGCGTACGACGCGTACGACCGCCACGACGGCGTCGTCCGTCGTACCGAGGAGCCGCCGTACGCCTGGCGGGCCCCGTTCACCTCCTACTTCTACCGAGAGCTCGGCTACACGCTGACCGGCCTGCCGGTGGTGACGGCCGGCTTCACCCTCGCCGTCACGCTGTTCTGCCTGGGCCTCGGCACCTTCGTCACCGTCCTCGGCCTGCCGGTGCTGGCCGCCCTGACCACGGCCGCCCGCGGTTTCGGCCGGCTGGAGCGGTCCCGGGTGCGCACCATGCTCGCCCTGGACGTGCCCGGCCCGGAGCCGGTCGTGGCCACCCGGCCCGGCGTCTGGGGCGGGGTCACCGCCCGCCTCGCCGACGCGGCCGGCTGGAAGGCCGTGCTCTACCAGGTGGTGATGTTCCCGTGGGCGATCCTCAGCCTCGTGATGTCGACGGTCTTCCTGACCGTGGGCTGGTCGCTCGCGCTCTACCCCGTCTACCACTGGGTCTTCCCGACCTACACCGACTGGCCCGGCTACAAGCTGTTCGACTTCTACGACAGCGACGGTGTCGAGCACGTCTTCTACGTCGAGTCGACGCCGCAGATCGCCGGCGTCTGCCTGATCGGCCTGCTCTTCGTCTTCGTCACCCCGCAGCTGGTGCGCGGCCTGACCAACGTCAACCGGCTCGCCGCCCGGGGCCTGCTCGGCCGCTGACCGCCCGCCTCGCCCGACCGCCGCTCCGCCCGCGCTTCCCGCTCCTCCTGACCCCCGGCCACTCTCGGTGACCTTCCGGCCCCGCCCGCCCCGGACCACTCCGGATGCGGGCGGGGCCGGCCCGTGTTCGGATGGCCACGATGGCCTCCCGAACCGCGATCCGCACCGCCGCCGCCCGGCCCGCCGGCCCCTTCGCCACAGCGTCCGCGGCCCCGCACGCGGCGTCCGGAACCCTGGTGACCTCCCGTCCGCTGGACGAGTACTGCGGACTCTTCGGCCTCACCCGGGCCCGGCTCGCCGCCCTTCCCGGGCCCCTGCTGGACTGCCCCGGCGGCGCCGCCGGACTGGTCGCCGAGGCCCGCGCGCTCGGCTGCCGGGCCATCGCCACCGACCCCGTGTACGCCCGGCCGACCGCCGAGATCGCCGCCCTGGCGCTGGCCGCGCGGTCCGTGATGGCCGCCACGATGGCCGCCCGCCCCGAGCTCTACCCGGCGCCCCGGCACTGCCCGCCCGACCGCTACCTGCGCAGCTGGGACCGCGCCCGCCGACTGTTCGCCGCCGACCGCGCCGCCCACCCCGAGCAGTACGTGGCGGCCGCGCTGCCCCGGCTGCCCTTCGCGGACGGCACCTTCGCGCTCACCCTCAGCGGCTTCCTGCTCTTCGCCTACCCGGAGCTGTTCGGGGCGGACCGGCAGCTGGCCGCGCTGGCCGAACTGGTCCGGGTCACCGCCCCCGGCGGCGAGGTCCACGTCCACCCGCTGTACGACGGCGAGGGGCGGCGCAGCGCCCGTCTCGACACCGTCCGGTTCGCCCTCGGCGAGCTCCGGATCGCCAGCGAGGTCCGCATCGTCCCCCCGGTCGGCGGCGGCCGGCGCCGGCGCGTCCTGGTGCTCCGGAGAGTCGGCCGCCCGCCCCGGGGCCGCTCGGGGTAGCGGCGTCCTCCCCGGCCCGTCCGGTCCTGGGGCCAGGTCCCGGCACCTGGCGCCCGGCACCCGGCACCCGGCCTACGGTGTGCCGGTCTGCTGCGCCGCGGCCGGCTGCGCTCCCGCTGCCGTGGCCCTGGCCCCCACCGGTCCGGCCTGCTGCGGGAGGAAGACCGGCGTGTCCAGGCGGGACAGTATCTTCTCCGCCAGCCAGCTCCGGTCGGAGCCGTAGGGGATCCCGTCCGGGGCCATCAGCCGGCCCGCCACCGCCTCGTGCAGCCGCCGGGCCTCGCCGTCCGGCAGCCGGGAGAGCAGCCCGCGGGCCGCCAGCAGCGCGTGGTACTGCTCGAAGCCGGAACGCGGACGCTCGATCGCCTCCAGCACGCTCGTCAGGTCGGCCAGCGCCGGATCGCCCTGCATCAGGGCGAGGGCCTGGATCCGCCTACCCTCCGAGCCGTCCGCGAACAGCTGCCGCACCTGGTCCGCCGTCAGCGCCGAGCGCCGCGCCGTCGACCGGACCTCGGCCACCACGCTCTCCGGGCCGGCCGCGGGACCGGGGGGCAGCACCGAGCCGGGCAGGTCGCCCGGCCGCTCCGTACTGGTGCCCACCAGACCCAGGTGCTGCATCGCCCGCATCCGCAGGTCCTCCGCACCGACCTTGTCGCCCTTGCGGTCCCGGTCCTGGCCGGCGAGGAAGAGGTCCAGTGCCTGATCCGCGTCGGAGAGCACCTGCGGCAGCGCCAGCCGGGTCAGCAGCCACCCGGCCAGGAAGCCGAGCAGCAGGAAGTAGAGGACCAGCGCCGCCGAGAACGGCACCGCGTCCGCGTCACCGCCCAGGACGGGCGCGAGGGCCGTCCCGAGCTGGTGCAACCGCTCGCCGAGCGAGCCGAGCTGGGTCAGTCCGACACCGAGCAGCACCTTGGTCAGCCAGTCGGAGACCTGCTCCAGATTGGTGTTCGGCGCGTACGAGCCGTGCGGCTCGGAGCCGCCCGTGGCGGTGCGCACCCGGGGCACCCCGAACAGGAAGCCCAGCGCGCCGCCGACCATGACCGCCGCGCAGGCCACCACCAGTCCGCCGCCCAGCGCCTGCCACGGTCGTGCGCGCCCCAGGGAGAACAGCAGCAGCCCGAGCGCCCCCGTGCCCAGCAGTGCCCCGGCCGCCGTCCGCTGCGCCGTCCGCATGGCCGCCGCACCGCCGGTCCGCCGTGTCGTCCCCGCCATCGCCCACCCCCCGTGCCCGTGCCGCTCCGCTCCGGAGTGCGCGCCGACTCTAGCGGGGGATGCCCTCGGAGCAGCCCGGGAAACGCCCGCAGCCGCGCCCGGCGCTCCTCGGGCCCGGGGCGGTGCCCGGAGAGGGCACACGGCCCGGTCCCGGACATGCAGACGGCCCGCGGGCTGCTCCTCGGTGCCGGACCCCGCGAGAGGTCCGGCACCGAGGCACCGGGGATGTTCCGGTGAGCCCGCGGGCCGGGTGACTGCTATGGATTTCGCCTGCCGGAGGCCAGGGGCCTCACCCTGCGCAGGCAGGGCCGCTCCAGCGAGCAGCCACCTCACACATCCTGATGGAACTCAACTCAGGATCACCTCCTTTCAGTGTGCCGCCACGATAGGCAGGTCCACCGGAGGAGGGCAACGGATTTATTCTCAGGCGGACTTGAGCTGGTCCTGCAGCTTGGCGAAGTCGATCACGTTGTCGGCCGGCGGGGCCTGGATGGTGAGCGGCTTGTCGTAGTCGGTGAAGTCGATCTGGCCGCCCTCGGTGCCGCTCTTCTTCTCGACCCGCAGCGGGTAGAACTTGCCCTCGGTGGCGACGTGGATCGTCGACTCCTCGCCCTTCCGGTCCTTCACCTTGAGGCTGAAGGCCTTCTGGCCGTTGACGGTGGCGACCCCGCCCTTGGTGGCCTCGCTCTTGCCGGAGTCGTCCGAGACGATCTTCGCGGTGAAGTCCTTGAGGTTGCAGACCGAGGTGAGGTCCTTCATCTCGGAGTCCTGGAGGCCCGACAGGTAGCGGCCCTTGAACAGCTCGGCGGCCTTCGCCCCCTCCTTGCCCGCGATGGCGGTCCAGAACTCCTTGTCCGGCTTCACGTACGACTGCTTGCCGTCGCTGATGATCTCGAACTTGCCCATGCCCGGCATGCTCATGGTGCCGGTGCACTGGCTCTTGGTGTCGAGGGCCAGGTCGATGGTCATCTTGCCCTCGTCCATGGCGATGTCGCCGGTGATCTTCACGGACGTGGCGGCGGACAGGGCGTCCTTGGTCGCCTGCTCGATCTCCTGGGCGCTGAGCTTCTCGGTGTCCAGCTTCGGGGTCGCCCCGGCCTTGCTCTGGGTGTCCCCGCAGGCGGTGGCACCGGCCGCCAGCAGCAGACAGATCGCGGCGGTGCCGGCAAGGCGCTTCGACAGCATGAGTGCGTTCCTAACTCGGCGCGATGGTCCGCGTCCGAACGAGTGACTTTGCACTTCAGTATGCTTTACGGCTTTTTTAGGGGATCTTGACCGGGGCCGCTGTTACAGGTTCGTGGCAGGACCGTGCCGTCGCCGAGTTCGGAACGGGAACGGCGAAGGCCCGGAGGACGAGTCCTCCGGGCCTTCCGCTACTGAGTAGCGGGGACAGGATTTGAACCTGCGACCTCTGGGTTATGAGCCCAGCGAGCTACCGAGCTGCTCCACCCCGCGTCGGTAAACACAACTATACGGGGGAGCCACCCGAATGGGAAATCGGTTCCCCGGCGGCCCCCGGACCGCCCGCGGGACCACCCCCCGGGCGGGCCCCGGAGCCGCCCCGGAACCGGCGGGGGAGCCCGCCCCGGAACACGCCCGCGAGGGGGCCGCCGCGCCGTCCGGACACCGTGCCCCTCCCGTGGTGCGGGGCGTGCCGGGAGGTCCGTGCGCGGGCCCAGGCGGCGAAGCAGACCAGCGCCGCGAAGCACGGCACCATCAGCACCGCGTACACCAGCAGGAACCCGCGGGTGCCCAGGTCGGCGGCCGCGTTCCAGGTGCCGTGCAGCGCCATCGACAGCACCAGCCCGGCCGGCGCCGCCAGCCGGGCCAGCAGGCGCCGCCCGGTGGTGAGCGTGAGGGCCAGGCCCAGTCCGGTCAGCGCGGTGAACAGCGGGTGGGCGAACGGCGAGAGCAGGCCGCGCAGGACGAAGGTCTGTACGGTGCCGTCGAAGTCCCGCAGGCTGGGCGCCTCGCCGAGCCCGATGCTGTCCAGCCGCTGCTGCTGGTCGTCGGTGAAGGCCCGGCCCAGGTAGAGCGCGTTCTCGGTGAAGGCGAAGCCGCAGGCGGTGATCCCGCCCAGGACCACCCCGGCGGCCAGCGTGCGCGGCCGGTACCGGGCCCGTCGGTGGTCGCGGGTCGGCGGGGCGGGGCGCAGGTAGGGCAGCGGGCGCAGGTAGGGGCGGAGCCGGAGCCGTCCACGGGCGTGCGCGAGGGCGGGGCGGCGGTCGTACCCGCGGGGCTGCCGGGGGCCGGGCAGCGTGCGCAGCACGGAGGCACAGGGGCGGTCCGAGCCCCGGCCGGTACATCGGAGCCGCGTGCCGAGCGGGAGCAGCAGGACGAGCAGGGCGGCGCCCTTGGCGCTCTCCTCGATCACCGGGGTCACCAGGTCGGCGCCGAGCACCTCGCCGAGGCTGCCCTGGTGGGCGGTCAGGTAGCTGTTGGTCCAGCCGTTGGCGAGGATCGCGAACGTGGTGGCGGCGCAGGCGCCCCAGCCGAGGCAGAAGACGGTGTGCCGCAGGGGGACCCGGGCGGTCTGGTTGAGCCAGGCGAGGCCGCCGAGCACGAACGGCAGCGGGACCAGGGCCAGCCCGAGGCCGACCAGCAGTCCGGTGCTCCCGGTCTGCCGGCGGACCAGATGGAGGATCAGCACCCCGCAGCCGGTCAGGGCCAGGACGGCGGTCGCGGTGACGGAGGAGGTCGCGGCCGAGCGGGCGGCGCGGGCCGCTCGGGGCGGGCGCCCCGGCCGGGACGCCCGCGGGCCGGCCGGGGGATCGGCGGCGGGGTCTGCGGGCGGGTCGGCGGCGGGGTCGGTCCGGGGGGCGGCCGGCGGGCCGAGCACGGCACCGGTCCCGGTCCGGGCCGCGCGGGTCGGCCAGGGCACGAGCCGGTGCACCCGGCGCTCCCGGGGCCCCGGGATGGTCCGGGTGCCGGCGGTGCGCGGAGGCATCTCTCGGTCGTCGGCGGCCCGCACGGTGGTGTGGTGCCCGCCGGACGGGCTGCTCACCCGGCACAGGGTAGGCCACATCGCCGGGCCGCCGGGAGGAGTCGGGACGAATCCCCCGCCCGCGCGCATCCGCCGGCCGCCGTCGCGGAGGCCGGACGACCGCCGGGTCGAACACCCGGCGGGGGATCAGCGGCGGCGGAACAGCAGGTCGTGCACCACGTGGCCCTTGGCGATGCCCGCCCGTTCGAACTTGGTGACCGGGCGCCAGTCGGGCCGCGGCGCGTACCCCGGGACGGAGCCGTCCGGGTGGTCCGCGGGCTCCAGCCAGCCGGTGCCGTCACCCTCGGGGTGCAGGTTCTCCAGCTCCGGCGAGGCGGAGAGCACGTCGAGCATCTGCTCGGCGTACGGCTCCCAGTCGGTGGCGCAGTGCACCAGCGCGCCGGGCGCCAGCCGGGGCAGCACCAGGTCCAGGAAGGACGGCTGGATCAGCCGGCGCTTGTGGTGCTTGGGCTTGGGCCACGGGTCGGCGAAGTAGACCCGCAGGCCCGCCAGCGAGGCGTCGGAGAGCATGTCGCGCAGCAGGATCACGGCGTCGCCGGCGGCGGCCCGGACGTTCCGGCTGCCGTCGCGCTCCAGCATCCCGAGCAGGTTGCCGTGGCCGGGGGTGTGCACGTCGGCGGCCAGGATGCCCGTCGCCGGGTCGGCGGCGGCCATCGCGGCGGTCGTCTCGCCCATGCCGAAGCCGATCTCCAGCGTGACCGGCAGGCCGTCGAACAGCGCGGCCAGGTCGAGCGGGGTGCCGTCGATCGCTATGCCGTACCGCTCCCAGCCCCGGTCCAGCGCGCCCGCCTGGGCGTTGGTCATCCGGCCCCGGCGCGGCTGGAAGCTGCGGATGCGCCGCTCGCTGTGCTGGGCCTCGGTGGCCTTGTGCGGGTACATCGGCGCCGGGTACGCGGCGGGCGCGGCGGAGAGCCGGGCGGAGGGCGATGGCTGGGGGATCGGGGCGGTGGCAGTCACAATCAACCGAGTCTACGGGGCCGCCCGGCACGGCCCGCAGGCCCTGTGACGGTCCCCACGTCCGGCCGGGCGGGGGCGGGGGTCACCCGCCGGCGTCCAGCGCCGCCAGCGCCCGGCGGGCCACCTCACGGCCGATCGGGAGCGAGGCCGTGGCCGCGGGGGAGGGGGCGTTCAGCACGTGCACCAGACGGCGGGTGGAGCGCGGGTCGTCCGGGTCGAAGCCGGCGAACGCGAAGTCGTCCAGCAGCGAGCCGTCCCGGGCCACCGCCTGGGCCCGGACGCCGGCGGCGGCCCGGACCAGGTCGGCCGCGGTGACGGCGGGCAGCAGCCGCTGCACGGCGGTGGTGAAGGCCCGCTTGGAGAGCGAGCGGCGCAGCTCGCCCACCTCGTAGCGCCAGTGCCGGCGGGCGATCTGCCAGGCGCCGGGGAAGGCGAGCGTGTCGGCGAGGTCGCGCGGGCGGACGGTGCGCCAGTCGTAGCCCTCGCGGGCCAGGGCCGGTACCGCGTTCGGGCCGACGTGCACGTCGCCGTGGATCCCCCGGGTGAGGTGGACGCCGAGGAACGGGAAGGCGGGGTCGGGCACCGGGTAGACCAGGCCCCGGACCAACTCCCGGCGCTCCTTGGTGAGTTCGTAGTACTCGCCGCGGAACGGCACGATCCGCACCCCGGGGTCGTCGCCGGCCAGCCGGGCGATCCGGTCGCTGTGCAGTCCGGCGCAGTTCACCAGCACCTGGCAGCGCAGTTCGCCGGTGGAGGTCTGGACGGTCACGCCGTCCGGCCGGCGGGCGACCGCCCGGAGCTCGGCGCCCGTCCGGATCTCCGCGCCGGCCTCGCGGGCCAGCCGGGCGTAGGCGGCGGCCACGCCGGGGTAGTCGCAGATGCCGGTGGTGCCGATGTGCAGCCCGGCGACGCCGGTGACGTACGGCTCGTGCTCGGCGATGCCCCGGCGGTCCAGCTCGGTCACCGGGATGCCGTTGGCCCGGCCGCGTTCGGCCAGCGCGCGCAGCCGGTCCAGTTCGGCCGGCCCGGTGGCGACGATCAGCTTGCCGGTGACCTCGTACGGCACGCCCTGGGCGCGGCAGAACTCCACCATCTCGGCGGCGCCGGCCACCGCGTACCGGGCCTTGAGCGAGCCCGGCCGGTAGTAGACGCCGCTGTGGATGACCCCGCTGTTGCGCCCGGTCTGGTGCGCGGCGAACCCGGGCTCCTTCTCCAGCACGGTGAGCCTGAGCCCGGGCCGGGCCCCGGCCAGCGCGTACGCCGTGGAGAGCCCGACGATCCCGCCCCCCACCACCAGTACGTCGACGTCGTACGCCACCGCCCGCTCCTCGCCTCGCTCGCCCCGACCGGCCCCCGCCTGCCCGCGATGCTGCCACGGCGGCGGGGGCCGGTCGAGTGGGCGTCAACGGCGCTCGCGCTCCCCCCACGGCCAGTCCGCGTCGCGCCCGGACTCCAGCAGCGGGACGAGCCGGAAGGCCGCGTCGGTCAGCCCGCCGAAGGTGTGCCGGCCGGGCCCGGCGGGTGCGTGGGCGAGGGCGTAGCCGGCCAGGTTCCAGGTGTAGACGGGCACCCGGGCCGGGACGGCCGCCAGCGGGTCGTGGCCGTGGAGGCCCGGCCCGGTCTGCTCGTCGGTGACGATCACCACCCGGTCGTGGTCCCGGTAGTGGGCGCGGACGGCCGCGGCGGTGGCGGTGCCGCCCAGGCTGCCGAAGCGGTCCAGCACGCGCAGCACCGCCTCGCCCCTGCCGACCTCGACGACCCGGCTGGTCGAGCCGAACTCGACCAGGTCGGCGTCGGCGGCCCGGACCTTCAGCGCCGTGCCGAAGATCGCCGCCGAGTCGGCCCGGTTGAGCCCGCTCCGCTCGCTCGGCCGGTCGAACATCGACCCGGACCGGTCGACCAGGATCAGCGTCCGGCCGGGCAGCGCCGGCACGTTGGCGAGCGAGTGGGAGAGCGCGGTCTCCAGCGCGTGCCCCCAGCGCAGCGACGGCGCGTGCCGGTACGCGGCCAGGTAGCGGAACGGGAACTGGCGGGAGCGGCGCACCTCCTCCCGGTCGCCGATCCGCCGTGCGACCTCGGCCGCGACCGCGTCCGAGACCCCGGCCCGGTCGAAGTTGCGCAGGTTGCGCACCAGCGCCATCGGGCCCATGGACGGGATGACGGCCTCCCAGACGGCCGCGTCCAACGGCCCCTGCAGCCAGCCGGCCAGCGCCTCCCAGGTCATCCCGGCCGCGGCCAGCCGCTCCGCTCCGCCCTCGCCGGTCACCACCGCGCGCCGCCGGTCGACGGGGAGCGCCAGCAGGTCGCGGTGGGCGGTGAGCAGCGGGTCGCCGGTGGGCGGGGCGGTCTCGTCGGGCCGGTGCCGGCGGTCCAGCGCGTAGCCGAACAGCGCGCCCTGCCACGGCTTCTCCGGGTGGGGCGCCGGGTGGGTCAGCTCCAGCACGTCGGCGAAGCGGTAGCCCTTCGACGCGGTGTCGTACTTCAGCAGCGCGCGGCCGTCGTAGAGCCGGCGGACGGCGTCCGCGACGCCGCGCTTGACCGGCTTCGGCAGCGCGCGCCCGTAGCGGGACGTCCAGTAGGCGAGCAGTTCTCCGGGCTCGTCGGCACGCCGCAGGACGGCGTCGACCGCCCGGCGGGAGTACCCGGGCTCGCCGACGTCCAGCCGGGCCCGGGTGAACTCGGCCGCGCCGACCAGCGCGGCCGTCCGCAGCTGGCCCTCGTGCCGGAGCCAGCGGAGCAGGCCGAGGGTCCATTCCGGGTCGCTCACGGCGAGTTCGCGGACCAGCGCGGTGTAGCGGTCGTCGCGCCGGCCGCCGCGCTCGTGGAACGTGTCCTGCCCGACCATGTTCGCGACAGCCAGCAGGAAGAGTTCGGACTTCGCGTCGCGGAGGTGTCCGGTGCCGCCGTTGTGATTGACCGCACGCTGCCCGGTGGTGGTCACGGGCGAGCTCGCGCTCGGCCTGGTCCGGCGGACGTTGAAACGCGACATGGTGGAACCCCCCTGCTGGCTGGTGGAAGTCGTGCGGGAGGCACGGCGGAGGAAGGGGTGCCCGAGATCGTGCCGGCCCGGCGGCCGACGACGGCGGGGGCAAGAGGCTTGTGCTCTACCGGATTGAGCTAGCGGCCGCGCTCGCGCACGGACCGCCCGGGATTCGAACCCGGAACCCCAAGATCCGAAGTAACCCCGGCCTGCGCACCGGGCACCCCGGCGCCGTGCCTCCCGAGATCACAGTGGCGGCGGTGTCGCGGGCTCGAACCGCAGCGCCTTTCGGCGCCTCACCAAGAAGTAACCGCTGCCGTCGCACCGGGAGGTGCGGAAAACCTTTTCACGAATGGGTGTCCAGAGATCGAGGACGGCTGAGGTGACGAAGCTGCTCTACCTGACTGAGCTACACCGGCCGGAAATGCCGGTGGCGGGATTCGAACCCGCGACCCGCCCATACGAAGTGGAAGTAACCTCTGCCTGCGCACCTGGACGAGAAGGACGATATCCGGGGGCCTTCCGGCCGTGCATCCGAATTAACGCCGGCAGTCCGGCAGTCCGGCCGTTCGGTTGCCCGGCCGCCCGGTGGGTCCGGGCTGCCGGGTCGTCGGACCGCGTCCGACCGCGTCCGACCGTGTCCGGAGGCGCCGCCTACGCGGGGGCGACGATCACCGAGCGGGCCCGTTCGGCGAGCTCCCGCACCCGGCGCTCGCTCTGGAACGGCTCCAGCCGGCGCAGCATCTCCACCACGTACTCGCGGCTGCGCTGCGAGGAGATCCGCCCGGCCACCTCGACGGCGCGCTCGCCGGCCGCGACCGCCGCGTCCAGGTTTCCCGCCTCGGCCTCGGCCATCGCGGAGACCACCAGGCGCAGGCCGTGCGAGCGGACGAAGCCCTCGGTCGGGCGGGCCAGCGCCTCCCGGGTGAACTGGCGGACCTTGGACGGCACCCCGAGGTCCCGGAAGCACTCGGCGGCGTCGGCGGCGAGCCGGTCGTAGGCGTAGAAGTCGATCCACGCCGGATCGGGATCCCCGGCGCGGGCCCGTTCGAGCGCGCTCTCGGCGGCCCCGAGCGCCGTCGCGCACGCCGCCGCGTTGCGCGCCCTGGCCTGGGCCCGGGCCTCGACCAGGTGGAAGAAGCTCATCGTGCGGGTGGTGGCCAGGCCCCGGTTGCGCTCCAGTGCGGCCTGGGCGAGGTCCACGGCCTCCTCGGCGAAGCCCCGGTAACAGGCCTGCAGGCTCATCGAGGCCAGCACGTAGCCGCCCAGCGGCACGTCGGCGGCGGCCCGGGCCAGGCGCAGGGCCTGGATGTAGTAGCGCTGGGCGGCTTCGTGCTGACCGGTGTCGAAGGCCATCCATCCGGCCAGCCTGGTGAGTTCGGCCGTCGCGCCGAACAGCGCACGGCCCACCGCGTCGCTGTACGAGGCCAGCAGCAGCGGCGCGGCCTCGACCCGCAGGCACTCCGGGACCATCGACGAACGCCAGTCCCCGCCCCCGTACTTGGAGTCCCAGCGGCGGGCCTCCTGGGCCGCCTCGCGGAGCTTGGCGGCGTCCGAGTGACCGACCCGGTACGAGCCCGCCTCGACGGGGGAGCGCAGGGGGAGCTCGCGGGCCACCGAGCCGTCGGCCGGGGTGATCAGCCAGCGGGAGACGGGGGTCGCGTACGCCGCGACGGAGAAGGTGCCGGCCAGGCTGTCGCTCCAGCGGCCGCCGCCGGGGCCGCGGCGCAGGTCGAGGTCGACCCGCCAGAGGTCGGTGGCGGAACGGACCGCCTCGGACACCTCGCGCGGGAAGGCCAGGCCGAGTTCGGGCGCCGGATCGGTGTCACCGAGGCCGATCTCCTCCAGCGGGACCGGCCGCCCGAGCTTGCCGCCGATCGCGGTGGCGATCAGGTGCGGGACGGGGCCCTGCGGCACCATGCCCTTGCTGACCCAGCGGGCCACCGAGGTCTTGTCGTACCGGAGCGTCAACCCGCGTTGCGCGCCGAGGTCGTTGACCCGGCGAGCCAGCCCGGCGTTGCTGATCTGGGCGAGAGTCAGGAGCGTGCCGAGCCGTTCGTTCGGTCCTCGTGGGCTGACGGTCATGGTGGCGGGGGCACCTCCTGCGGCCTTGTGCGCGGGGCCCGGGCGGCACCGGGCCGTAGCTGCTGTACCTAGAGTAGTCGGACGCGTTCCGAGGGTTAAGAGGCCGCATTCCGGATGGCGGGATCGCGCACCCGGCCGCGTCCGGCGGGCGGGTCGGCGAGTTGGTCCGGACCACCCGGATCCGGCCGTGCCGCGGTGTTCCGACCGCGCGCCGGAGTGCCGTGCTCCGGTCCCGTGTCGATGTGCGCCCGGCCGTGCCCCCTGGCCCGACCGGCTGGTCGGCGATTCGCTGGTGGTCGTGGGTCGGCCCGCCGTCGAGGACCCGGCGGGCCGGGGGAAGCCGCCGTCTACATCCCCGCGGGCGGCGGCGAAGTCCGGGAGGGCATGCGGATGCCCTCCCGGACTGAGCGACGCCTTTCGGCCATTTCGCGATGGCCATGACAAGGCGACGTGAGGGGCGGTCCGGGCCGAGGAGGGGGAGGCCCGGGTCGCCCCACCGGAACGGGTCGCCCAGGCGTTCGACCGCCGGTTCCGACTACCCGCGGTACTCACGCCCCGGATCGCGCCGCACCCCGGATCCCGCGGAGTCGCCCGGAGTTCCCCGGGGCGCCGCGGCTGCCCGGCCCCGGTCCTCCTCCGTTCGCCGCGCTCCCGGTTTCTCCCCGCACCGGAAACGACAACTCCGGTCACCGGACGGCCGAGCGGTGGCACCATGTCTTCTGACGGCGCGCCGGCCCGCGGTGGGCGCCCGCCGCGGCGCACCACGGGATGGAGGGGGACGCCCGGCGGTGGACGCGCCGCGCGGTGCAGGTCCTCGTCCGGTGGAGGCACGATGCGGTGGCTGACGGGCTGGTGCACGGCCGCACCCCGACCGGGCGCCCCGGCGCACGAGCCCCCCGGCGCAGTGAGCCCGATCGCCGCGCGCCTCCTGTGGAGCGGCCCCGACCCGCTCTGGGCGGTCGGCGACTGGCGACCCGAGGAGATCCGCCTGGTCACCCTCCGGCCGGGAGCCCCCGCCACCGTCACCTCCGGCCACGCCGGTCCCGACCGGGTCGAGGACACCCCCGCCACCAGCCGCCTCGCCGTCCTCGGCCACTGCGGCGCCTCCGACGCCGAACTCGCCGCAGGTCTGGCCGCCGCCCGCGGCGGCGCCGTCCGCCACCTCACCGTCTGGCCCGGCAGCTACACCGCCGTCCTGCGCACCGGAGTCCGCTCCACCGTGCTGCTGACCGACCTGGCCGGCGCCCAGCCCGTCTTCCACACCCCCTGGGCCGGCGGCACCGCCTACGCCACCGCCGCCCTCCCGCTCGCCGACCTGGTGGGCGCGCCCCTCGACACCGGCCACCTGGCGGCCCGGCTCGCCTGCCCGGAGTCGCCGGAGGCGCTCGGCACCGGCACCCCGTACCTCGGCGTGCAGCGCGTCCCGCCCGGGCACGCGCTGGCCGTGCGCGGGGGGCGCCCGTACCTCACCTCGTACGACGAACCGGGTGCCGACGGCGCACGGCCGCCCGGCGAGGCGGCGGCCGTCCGCGAACTCACCCGGGCACTGCTGGAGTCGGTCCGCTCCCGGGTCCGGACCAGCCCGGCCGGGACCGCGCCGCAGGCCGTCGGGTCCGGGCGTTCCCGGCTCGGCGTGGACCTCTCGTACGGGACGGCGTCCGCCACCGTCGCGCTGCTCGCCGCCGCGGTCCCGCTCGCCTCGGGCCCGGCCGCCGTGCCCCGCCGGGCCGGTCCGCAGGCCGCCGGGGCCGACCCGGTCGGCAGCCCGCCAGGAGACGCGGTGGGGGACTTCGCGGACTCCGGTGAGCGGGCGGCAGCGACGGGCAGGGCCGGCGGCCGTGCCGCGCCCGGTGCGGTAGTCGGGCTTGCCGGCCGGACCGGGGCGGTCAAGGGCTCCTGGGCCCGCCCGGCCGCCCGGCCGCTGCCCGCCACCGAACAACTCGCCGCCGTCACCTTCGGCGAGACCGCCTTCGACGGGCGCGGTTGCGGCGGGGGCGGTTCCGGGGAGGACGACGGCCCGGCCGCCCTGACCCTCGCCCCCGACGTCCCCCGGCTGCGCCACACCGTGCTCGCCCCCGGCCCGGCCACCCTCCCGTACGCCCACCTGCGCTCCGACCCGGCCGCGGGCCGGCTCACCGACGAGCCCGGCCCCGAACTGGTCGCCGCCGCCGGCGCCGAGGCCCGCTTCGACGTCGGCGGCACGGACCACCTCACCGGCTACGGCGCCCGGCAGGTCCTGGACGGGCACCCGGCCCGGCTGGCCGACCTGGTCCGGGCCGGCCGCTCGCGGGAGCTCCTGTCGCCGGTGGTGGCCCTGGCGGGTGCCGACCGGGCCGCCGCGGGCGTGCTCGTCGGCGCGCTGCGCACCCCGCTCGCCGTGGTCCGGGCCGCCCACCGGCTCTCCCGGATCAGGTTCGCCGACGCGCTCGACGACGTCGCGGTGAAGCTGACCCTCCGGCACGTCGCGGACGGCGGCGGCACGGCGGGTGCCCGCTCGGTCGGTGACCTCGCCTGGGTGGTGCCCGGCCCGGCGGCCCGCTGGCTCTCGGACGAGGCCCTCTCGGCCGTCGCCCTCAGGCTCCGCCTGGCGGCGCGCGAACCGGCGCCCGGGGAGCACCCGGGCGCGCACCGGGCCCGCCACGCCCTCCATCGGCACGCGCGCGGGTTCCGCACGCTCGTCCACGCCACGGAGCAACCCGGTCAACGGCTGCACGCGCCCTTCCTGGACAACCAGGTGGTGCGCGCCGCCCGTCTCCTCCCCGCCGACGTCCGGCTCCAGCCCGGCGCGCGGCCCGCCCTGCTGCAGGCCGTCCTCGCCGGCGCCGGCCGCACCGACCTCCCGCCCGGCTGGGGACGGGGCCCCCGGCCCGACCGCACCACCGCCACCCGGGCGGGCCTGCGGCTCGCCGCCGACGGACTGGCCGAACTCTTCGACGCACCCCTGCTCGCCGAGGCCGGCCTGATCGACCTCCGTGCCGTCCGCGCCGACCTCGCCCGCGCCGCCGACCCGGCGACGCCCCTCGCGCCCGCCGCCCTGGCCGGCCTCGCCGACCTGGTGGCCACCGAACTCTGGCTCCGCCGTGTCCGCGCGCGCCGGCACGGCGCCTGCTGGACCGGCCTCCCCCTGCCCGAACACACCGCCCTCACGCCGCCCCGCTTCGCCTGACCCGGCCGCGGTACGGCTGCCCCGCCCCGGGGCCCGGCGCGCCCGCGCAGGGGTCCGTCCGGAGCAGGACGTCGGCCGGTCCGACTTCCTGTGCGCACCGGGCCGCCCGCCCGCGCCCTGCGCGAACCTGGCCTGATCCTGCCGCCCCCGTCCGCCCCGGTCGGCCCCGCCCCGCCCCGGTCCGGTCGTCCACGACGCGCTGCGCCCCGCTGCGCGCGCCCGCCCCGCACCCCTCCCGCCGCGAGCCGCACCGACGTCCGCCCGGCGCGGCTCGCCCGTGCGGCTGGGCCGTGCGGGCGATCATGGCGGGGCGTTCCGTCCCCTTCCCCTGCGGAGGCCGTGGTGACCAGTGCCAGTCCGGACCCGTCCGTCCCCGTCGTGCTGTCGGTGCTCGGCCGTCCGCCGACGGGCCGTCCGCCGGGGGTGCTGGCGGCGTGCGACGGTTCGGACGGCTCGCTCTGGGCCCTGGACCGGGCGATGACGGAGGCCGAGGTGTTCGGCCTGCCGCTGTACGTGCTCGCGGTCGTCAACCCGGCGCCGGCCGGGTACCCCCCGGGGATGGCCGAACTCGTCCAGGAGAGCGTGGAGACCCTGGTCGAGTCGATGGCGGACGGCCTCCGCCGCTCGGTGGCCGCCGTCCAGGAGGCCCGTTCCCGCCCGTACGAGGGGGAGTTCTCGCTCCACGTGGTGCTGGGGAACGTGATCGAGGTCCTGCTGGCGGCCTCGGCCCGCCAGCACACGGTGGTCGTCGGCACCCGGGGCAACGGCGGGTTCGCCCGGCTGCTGCTGGGCTCGGTCAGCGGCGCTCTGGTCCATCACGCCGCCTGCCCGGTCCTGGTGGTTCCGGCGCCGCCCGAGCACTGAGTCGCGGGCCACCTGCGGGCCTGTCGGGAATGTCCCGAGATGGTTCACCGTTCACCTATCTCGGACCGCATCCCTTCCACCCCTGGAGCCCCCGTCATGAAGGTCGAGATCTACTCCGACATCGCCTGCCCCTGGTGCTACATCGGCAAGCGCCGTTTCGAGCAGGCGCTCGACGGCTTCGCGGGCAAGGAGAACGTCGAGGTGGTCTACCGGCCGTACCAGCTGGTGCCGGACGCCCCGGCCACGGCGAGCCCGCACCGGGAGTGGCTGGCGGAGCGCTACGGCCCGCAGTCCGTCGCGATGGACGCCCGGGTGGCCGAGCTCGGCCGGGCCGAGGGCATCACCTACGACTTCGACGCCGCGCTGCACGCCAACACCTTCCTCGGCCACCGGCTGCTCCACCTCGCCGAGACCGAGTACGGCGCGGCCGTCCAGGGCCGGCTGAAGGAGGCGCTGCTGAAGGCGCACTTCACCGACGGCGTGGACGTCGGCGACCGTGCCGCACTCACCGGTGTCGCCGTCGAGGCGGGCCTGGACCGCGACCGGGTGACCGCCTACCTGGCGGGCGACGAGGGTGTCGCCGAGGTCCGCGCGCAGCTGGCCGAGGCCCGCGAGCTGGGCATCACCGCCGTGCCGACCTTCGTCTTCGAGGGCAAGTGGGCGGTCCAGGGCGGCCAGGAGGCCGAGGCCTTCCGTCAGGTGCTGGAGCAGGTCGCCTCCGAGATCGGCGAGCGCCGGCCCGCGCCGGTGCCGGTCGTCCCGGCCGGCGAGTCCTGCGCGGACGGCTCCTGCGCCGTCTGATCACCCGGCACGCGGCCGGTCCGCGTCCGCCCTCCGGATCGTCCGACGACCGGATCACCGCACAGACGGATCACCGCACGACCGGATCACCGTGGGGACGGATCGACGCCCGTCGGAGCCCGCTTCAGGAACACCTGAAGCGGGCTTCGGCCCAGTCGGCCATGTTCAGCGCCGACCAGACGCCGTTCGCCGGCGTCACCACCAGCCGGATCGACTTCTGACCGGCCAGCGGCACGTGCACCGGCACCGCCGGATCGCCGGCCCGCAGGGCGGGCGAGCTCCACAGGGTGCGGCCGTCACCGCCCTGCACCGAGAAGACCACACCGCCGATCGAGACGGTCAGGTCGTCCATCCCGGCCACCGCGTCGAACGACGTGCAGCTCCGGTTGAGGTCGATCAGCGTGGTGGCGGGGGCGTGCACGGTGATGCCGTGCGCGTGCCGGGCGCCGTCGATGCTGACGGCGTCCCGCTGCCAGAACCAGTCGCTGCCCTTCTGCCGGATGCTCGGCTGCGGCGGCGGCACGCGGTTGTTGCCGGGCTTGACCACCGGAAGGTCGTCGGCCCAGAAGTCCGTCGGCTCGGGCAGCGGCGGCAGGGTCGGCGCGCTGGGCGTCACGGTCGGTGTGGGCTGCGGGGGCCGCGTCGGCGTCGGGATCACCGGCACCTCGGGCGTGGGCACCGGCGGCACGCTCGGTGTCGGGACCACGGGGACCGGAACCGGGGGCGGCGTCGGGGTGGGGGTGGGAGTCGGCGTGGGCTTCGGTGGGGGTGTGGGGGTCGGCGAGGCCGCCGGAGTGCCGGCGGGCGCCTTTCCCGGCGGCGCCTGCGGGGGCACGGCCTTCGGCGTCGGGACGGGCGGCGGGGGCGCGGACGGGCTCGGCGCCGGTTCGACCGGCGCCGGTCGGGGGCTGCTCGGCACCGGCTCCGGCTCCGGCACGGGGGCCGGCGCAGCCGGCGGTGCGGGCGCGGCGGGCGCGGAGACCGGCGGAGCGGCGACCGGGGGCTTCGGCTCGGGCGAGCCGGTGAGCGCGTAGGCGGCGACGGCGGCTGCGGCCACCGCGACGGCGGCGGCGATCCCGGCCTTGGCCGCGGTGCCCAGACCCTCGCCGACCGCGCCGGCGCCGGCCCCGCCCCCGCCCGAGGCGCCTGCCCCGGCCGCTCCACCCGCCGCCCCGGCGGTCCCGCCGGTGGCCCCGGCGGCTCCCGCCGAGGCCCCGGCCGTGGCACCGGCCGTTGCTCCCGCCGAGCCGCCCGCCGTGGCGGCCGCGGTGCCGGCGGCCGCACCGCCGACCACCGCCGCCCCGCCCACGGCGGCCGCGGCGGCACTGAACCCGCCCACACCGATCCAGACCAGCACGCCGCCGGGCAGCAGCGCCCGCAGTCCGTGGTTGATCTCGGACAGCTCCAGGCATGCGGCCGTGCACCGGTCGCACTCCTTGAGGTGTCGGCCGACCTCCGCGGAGGCCCGCTTGCGCAGCGAGCCCCGTGCGTAGGCGCCGAGCCGGTTGGCGTACGCCTCGCAGTCCCGCTCCTGGCTGCCCGAGACGTGCGCCTGGAGGAAGGCGGCGGCCAGCCGGTCGCGGGCCCGGTGGGCCTGGACGGCGGTCGCGTTGGCGGTCTTGCCGAGCATCACCGCGACGGTCTTGGGGGACTCCCGCTCGACCTCGGTGTGCCAGAGCACCACCCGGTCGTCCTCGGGAAGTTCGGCGTAGGCCTGCATCACCATGCGCTGGTCGGCCAGCGCCATCGCCCAGGCGTCGGCGCCGGGGTCGGCCAGGTCGAGGTCGACGACGGCCGCCGAGGTCTGCGCGAACACGCTGAAATCGTCGACGAGTTGCTCGCGCCGCTCGCTGCGGGTCCAGGCTGCGGCGACGTTCCGCACGGCGGTCAGCAGATAGGCGCGGACGGCGAACTCCGGCCCCTTGCCCGCTCGCAGGGCCTGAAGCGTCCGGGCGAACACCTCGCCGGCCAGGTCCTCGGCGGTGAAGCTGTCCCGGCAGCAGGTCCGGGCGTAACGGCGCACCGAGTCGACGTGCCGGCGGTAGATCTCCTCGTAGGCGGTGTCGTCGCCGGCCCGGACCATGGCGGTCAACTCGGCGTCGGAAGCGGGACGTTCGCCGTCCACGGGGTCGGCGGGCGCGGGCACGGTGGGGCGCGCCGGGGTGCCGGGGCCGACGAAGGCCCCGGGGGTGACGCTGCCCAGCCCGGCCGGGGCCTGACCGGGTACGCGGCCCTGCGGGAGGGCGGCGGCGGAGGCGGAGAGCGTCTCGCGGCTGGGCATCCCGGCCTGGTCCGGCACCTGTGCGGACTGCAACGGGCCGGGCGGCGTCTGTTCCGGCTGCAGCTGCCCCGACGGTCCGGCGCCCGGGGTGGCGGGACCGGCGGCCGGGCCGTCAGGGCCCAGGTCGGGCCCGCTCGCGGCGGACCGGCCGAAGTCGAGGCCGTAGCCGTAGTCGTTCTGTTCCTCGGCGCTCACAACGGACCCCAGATTCCACGACAGCCCCCGTAGTGTGGCAGGGCGCGCGGGAGTGCGTGGGCGCACGATTCCCCGTTGCACGGCGCCGAGTGCGCGCGAACGGCGCGCATCGGGACATTGGCTCCAACCACGGGCAAAGGATGGCATAGCGCAGAGTTGGGCGGTAGCCGGACCGGCGGTGACCCACTCTTCCGTGGGGCCGTCGCGGATGTGTTCGCCCTGCTCCCGTCACCCGGGGCGACGGCGGCCGCACCCGGCGCGCGACCAGGTCCGCGCGCTGCCCGAATCTCCAACCTCCTTGCCCGGGGCGGACGGAGAGCGCCCGACCCGGGTGATGATCAGCGTGCCCGTAGACCGTCCAGCAGGATCTGCAGCAACCGGTCGGCCGGCCCTTCGCCGGGTTGACCGTCCGTCTGCCGACCACTCGGCGACTGGGTCGCCTCCCCGAGCGGGCCGACCCCGGAGACCGCCGACGACACCGGGGCGGCACCGGACACCGGCCCCCCTGCCGGAGCCGGCAGCGCCGCCGGTCCGCTGCGCGCGGCGTGCACCGGTACCGACGCGGTCAGCACCAGCACCACGTCCGCGACGGTCACCCCGGGCCGCAGCTCGCCGGCCGCACCCGCACGCGCCACGAGCGCGGCGAGCAGCTGCAGCAGCAGCCGCGGATCGGCGTCGGCGACCAGTACGCCGGCCTCGCCCTCGACCGTCTGCGGCCCCCCGGCGTGCGTCCCGCTTCCGTACGGCCCGCCGGCGTACGTCCCGCCTCCGTACGTCCCGCCCGCGTGCGCGCCGTGCGCGCCGGGGAGCGGCTCGTACCGGGCGGAACCGAACGCCGTGTTCAGCCCCACCACGTCGGGCGAGCGCTGCTCGGGCACCCGGCCCAGCTCCTCCGCGTACCGGAACGCCTCCGGCGGCAGCAGCCGCCCGGCCCCGGTGGACACGGCCCGGGCCAGGTACCCGGCCAGCGACTCCCACGCGCCGCCGCCGCCGTAGAGCGACTCGCGCGCCTGGGCCGTCAACC
Source organism: Kitasatospora sp. NPDC127035 (assembly GCF_042726075.1). Classification (NCBI taxonomy): domain Bacteria; kingdom Bacillati; phylum Actinomycetota; class Actinomycetes; order Kitasatosporales; family Streptomycetaceae; genus Kitasatospora; species Kitasatospora sp. NPDC127035. Next base: position 193,612 of record NZ_JBHXDN010000010.1, read on the forward strand.
AGGCGACCTCCTCGGCGGCGATCCGCTGGACCAGCACCTCCTTGCTCGGGAAGCGCCGGTACACCGTGCCGACGCCGACCCCGGCCCGGCGCGCGACCTCCTCCATCGGCGCGCCGTATCCGAACTCGCCGAACACCTCGCGGGCCGCACGCAGCACGCTCTCCAGATTCCGCCGGGCGTCCACCCTCAGGCGTGCGCCCGGCAGCGGCCCACCGGCCGGCACCGGTTCACCCCGGTACGGGGCCGCCGAATACACCGCCCCGGGCTGTGCAGGTGGTTCGGCGGGGCCTCGTTGCTCCGGCACCACGCCTTGGCCGGGGTGCGCCGCACCCGCTCGCCCCAACAGTCGCTCCTGCTCCATCATCCCAACTCTCCCCCGCAGGCGTCCGATCCCGGACCCTGTCGTCGCCCGCCCCTGCACCCCCCGGTGCAGCTCCGCCTGAAAGAAATGACCGATGCCCCATCGCTAGTGCCGCTGGTACCGCCCGGCCGCGGGTGCGGCCACGCGCAGACCACCCGGGCCCGTTCCGGCGGGTACCGCCGAACGTTCCGGGTACGACCGGCCCGGTGTGGCGGCGCCCGTCCGGGGCCTCGCCCGGGAACTACCCTTCCCCGGATCACGGTCCCGCAGTCGGGTTCTCCCGCCAACACTAGAACTGGCCGTAATGACCGATCCACGGTGCGTCGCCACCAGTTGACATGGCGGTGGCCGCTCCGCCACACAATCCGACCATAGTTCACGGCAGTTCGAGGCCGAAAGTGCGTCAGAAACTCGCCCAGGCAGCACATTCGTCCCCACGAGTCGCCTCACGCCCCATCCGTCACAGCACAGGCGGTGGACAAGAGCGGCCCGGCGGTCCTTTATTGGTGGGCGTGATGGGGGCATGCCCGGTCGAAGGCGGGCTGCCGGCCCCATCGACAGGAGGTGCGCCATCAGGATCCTGATCGTCGGCGGCGGGTGCGCGGGGATGTCCACCGCCCTGCACCTCCAGCGCGGCCTGCGCGAGCGGCTCCGCCGCGGCGAGGACGAACTGACCCTGGTCGAGCCCCAGGGCTATCTCACCTACCACCCGCTGCTCGCCGAGGTCGCCGCCGGCTCGATCGACCCCCGGCACGTGGTCGTCCCGCTCCGCCGCGAGCTGCCGGACTGCCGGGTGCTCACCGCCCGGATCACCCGGATCGAGCACGCGACCCGCCGGGCCTGGGCCGATGCCGCCGCCAAGGGCGAGCCGCCCGCACCGGTCGAGCTCGACTACGACGTCCTGGTCCTGGCCCCGGGCTCGGTCTCCCGCACCGCTGCCGTCCCCGGGCTGGCCGAACACGGCCGCGGCTTCTCCACCGTCGGCGAGGCCGTCGGCCTGCGCAACCACGTCCTGGAGCAGCTCGACCTGGCCTCCACCACCCGCGACCCGGCCCTCCGCCAGGCCGCGCTCACCTTCGTCTTCGTCGGCGCCGGGTACGCGGGCGTCGGCGCGCTCGCCGAGCTGGAGGACATGGCCCGGTACGCGATCCGCGGGCACCACAACATCAGCCCCGGCGACCTCCGCTGGGTGCTGGTCGAGGCCACCGACCGGATCCTCACGGAGGAGTCGCCGGAGCTCGCCGCCCACACCCTCGCCCAGTTGCGCGAGCGCAGCGTGGACGTCCGGCTGCGCACCACCCTGGAGTCCGCGGCCGACCGGGTCATGGCGCTCTCGGACGGCAGCCGGTTCGCCGCCCGCACCCTGGTCTGGACGGCCGGCGTCCGCCCCGCCCCGCTGCTGCGCGAGACCGACCTGCCACTGGACACCACGGGCCGGGTCCGCTGCCTGCCCACCCTCCAGGTGCTCGCACCGGACGGGCGGGCGCTGCCCGGGGCGTGGGCCGCCGGGGACTGCGCCGCCGTGCCCGACCCGCACGCGGACGGCGCGCCGTGTGCTCCCAACGCCCAGCACGCCTTCGCCCAGGCCGAACTGCTGGCCGCCAACGTGCTCGCCTCACTGGTCGGGGGGCCGCACGGCGCGGGCATCGTCGCGTACCGGCCGGGCGCACCCGCCTGTTCCACCTCCTTGGGCCTCGGGCGGGCCGTCGCCCACACGCGGCGCGGCGGACGGCTCACCGGGCGGCGGGCCTGGTGGCTGCACCGGGCCCGGCACCTGCGACGGCTGCCGAGCGGGGACCGCCGGGTGCGGGTGCTGATGGACTGGGCGCTGGCCGGCCTCTTCTCCCGCGAGGTGGTCTCGCTCGGAAAGCCCGAGCAGCCGGAGTTCGCCGACGACCGGCCCACGTGAGGCGCCGTCCGCGACCCCCCGGGGGCCCGCGGACGCGTCACCGGGGCCCGGGAGAGTCCCGCCGTCACCGATCCGACGACCGCGCCGGGCGCGGGCGACTTCCGGAATCGGGTCTCCGCCTGACAGGATCTGCCCGACCGAGTCATTACCCGGTGTGCTGATGTGCATACAAAAAGTGATGATATGTCTGGAACCCGAGGAAGCGGCCGTCGTTTGAACCTCATGCGCTGGAGCGCCCGGCTCACCGGAGTCCCGCGGCGTGCCGCCCCGTCGGCCGGGGACGGCACCGACCAGGGCCCGCCGTCCGGCGACGGCGTCGTGGTGCCCAGCCCCCGAGACCCCACCAGCCCCACCGGCCATTCCGGGCTCCTGGACGTACTCGACCCGACCGGCGTGTTCGACCCGCACCGGCCCCAGGACCTCCGCGAGGTCCTCAACCGCATCCCCGCGCCGGTCGCCGTCACCTACGGACCGCTCCACCAGCTCGGCTACGCCAACCGCGCGTACCGCGAGCTCTTCGGCGAACGGTCCACCGGCCTGCCCGCCTGCGACGCCCTGCCCGAACTCGGCACCCTCGGGGTCCTGCCCCTGATGGACCAGGTCATCCGCGGCGGCAGCCCGCGCAGCGTCAAGGCCCGCTGCATCCTCGGCCTCACCGGCAACCGCTACTACAACGTCTCCTGCGTCCCGCTCAGCCGCGACGCGGGCCACGGCGAGCCGGGCGCGGCCGACGACCGGACCGCCGGCGTCCTGATCTTCGCCGCCGAGGTCACCGACCAGGTGCTCGCCGCCGCCCGACTCCGCGAGTCCGAGCGCCGCCAGCGCGAGGCCGCCGTCACGCTCCAGCGCAGCCTCCTCCCGCAGAAGCTCGACCAGCCCGCCGACCTCCGGGTGGCCGCCACCTACCAGCCCGGCGGCGCCGAGGCCGCGGTCGGCGGCGACTGGTACGACGTCATCGCCATCGACGGCGGCCGCACCGCCCTGGTCATCGGCGACGTGATGGGCCGCGGCCTGCGCGCCGCCGCCGTCATGGGCCAGCTCCGCACGGCCGTCCGCGCCTACGCGCGCCTCGACCTCCCGCCGCACAAGGTGATGAGTCTGCTCGACGGCCTCGCGATGGAGATCGACGCCAACCAGATCGCCACCTGCACCTATGCCGTCTGGGATCCGCAGCGGCACACCCTCGGCTACGCCTCGGCCGGTCACCTCCCGATGCTCCTGCGCTGCCCCGACGGCACCGTCCTGCGGAGCGAGGAGCAGAACGGACCGCCGCTGGGCACCGGCGGCGGTGTCCACCTCTCCCACACCCTCCGCCTTCTCCCCGGCACCACCGGCGTCCTCTACACGGACGGCCTGGTCGAGCGTCGGGACGAGGACATCGACCAGGGCCTCGACCTTCTCGCCCACACCCTGGCCGGCGCGGTCGGCGCCCCGGACGTGGTCTGTGCCCGTCTGCTCCGCGCCATGGGGGTCACCTCCGACCACGACGACGACGTCGCCGTCCTCGCCTTCCAGCTGCCGACGGAGGAGGAGTCACCCGCCCGGAAGCCGGCACTTGACTCCGTCTCCCACGAGGTCTAGTGTTCTCCGAGTTGCCTGGCAGGGAGCACCGGACACGCATCTGCGCGGACGGTCCCGGGGCGGCCAATCCTCTGAAACACCACCTCTTCCTGTATTCGGGCCGAGGCGTGTCGTCCTTTTTTCGATACGTTCCGGCCAGGGTCCAATTGGCGTGCTCACTTTCGGGGATTGCGGTCGGATTCGCTTTTCGGAGCGGGGGTCGGCTACAGTTCAGAACGTCGGACGGGGCGTCAAGCCGCAGAAGACGCCAGCGAGTTGGACGAAGGAAGCGCCGGAAGCGGAGCGGAAAGCGTCTGATAAGCTCAAAGT
>NZ_JBHXDN010000011.1:0-187553 GCF_042726075.1 Kitasatospora sp. NPDC127035
TCCCGGATCCGGGACGAGACCCGCGACCGGATCCGGAATCACATGTTGATCATGTGCCCGGCCAGCCCGTGGATCGCCTCCTTGACCGCCTCGCCGAGGGTCGGGTGGGCGTGGACGTTGCGGGCCACCTCGTGCACGGTGAGGTCCCACTGCTGGGCCAGGGTCAGCTCCGGCAGCAGCTCCGTGACCTCGGGCCCGATCAGGTGGGCGCCGAGCAGCTCGCCGTGCTTGCCGTCGCTGATGACCTTGACGAAGCCGATCGGGTGGCCGAGGCCGTGGGCCTTGCCGTTGGCGGTGAACGGGAACTTGGCGACCTTGACGTCGTAGCCGAGCTCGCGGGCCTGCACCTCGGTGTAGCCGAAGCTGGCGATCTGCGGCTGGCAGTAGGTGGCGCGCGGGATCATCGCGAAGTCCAGCTCCATGGTCTCCGCACCGGCGATGGTCTCGGCCGCGATGACGGCCATCGCCTCGGCGGCGTGGGCCAGCATCAGCTTGGCGGTGACGTCACCGATGGCGAAGATGTGCTCGACGTTGGTCCGGCCGCGCCCGTCGACGGCGATCGCACCGCGCTCGGTGAGCCTGACGCCGGTGTTCTCCAGGCCGTAGCCGTTGACGCGCGGCGCGAAGCCGATCGCCTGGAGGACCTTGTCGGCCTCCAGGACCTTCTGCTGCCCGTCCTTGGCGGTGACGGTGACGCGGACCTTGGCCGCCGGGTCCTTGTCGTCGATCGAGTCGACGCGGGTGGAGGTGAGCACCTCGATGCCGAGCTTGCGGTACTGCTTGGCGAGCTCGGCGGAGACCTCGGCGTCCTCCAGCGGCACCATCCGGTCGAGGAACTCGACGATGGTGACCTTCACGCCGTAGTTGTGGAGCACGTAGGCGAACTCGACGCCGATCGCGCCCGCGCCCGCGATGACGATGCTGCCGGGCAGGTCCTCGGTGAGGATCTGCTCCTCGTAGGTGACCACGCGGTCGCTGAGGCCGGTGCCGGGGAGCAGCCGGGTGGAGGCACCGGCGGCGATGATGCAGTGGTCGAAGGTGACGATCTCGAAGCCGCCGCCGTTCAGCGCGACCTGGAGGGTGCGGTCGTCGACGAAGGTGCCGCGGCCGTCGTACTCGGTGATGCCGTTCTTCTTCATCAGGTAGTGGACGCCCTTGACGCGGCCGTCGGCGACGGTGCGGCTGCGCTTGAAGGCCTCGCTGTAGTCGAAGGTGACCTGGCCCTCGATCCTGATACCGAAGGTCTTGGCCTCCTTGGTGACGATGTGCGCGAGCTCGGCGTTGCGCAGCAGTGCCTTGGAGGGGATGCAACCGACGTTGAGACAGACCCCGCCCCAGTACTTCGACTCGATGACGGCGGCCTTCAGGCCGAGCTGGGTCGCGCGGACGGCCGCGGTGTAGCCGCCGGGGCCCGCGCCGAGGACGACGACGTCGTAGTGCGTGCTGCTCATGGTGCTGACTCCTCCGAGGGTGTCACGGTGACGTGATCTCCGTGCCATGGTGTCAGGCGCCCCGGCGTCGCACCCATCGGGCCCCGACCGGCGCCCCGGGCGGTGGGGCGCCCGCGGCCGGGGCGCCCACGACTCCGGCCCGGCCTCCCGTCCGCACGGGGCGGGAGGGGGGACCGGGCCGGGTCGGGCGCGGAGGCGGGCGGGGCCTCGGCCCCCTCGGGCAGCAGCCCTCCGGGGCCGGGGCCGGGCCCCGGGTTCCACCGGTGCGGTCAGGCCTCGACCTCGTGGGCGTGGCCCTCCTGGAGGCCGCCGCCGCTGCCGGCCTGGCCGTCGGTGTGCTGCGGCGCGACCGGCGCGTACAGCGAGGAGAGGTCCCACGCGTAGGTGCCGACGGCGTTCGCGATCACGGCGATGTTGACGTCGAAGGCGGCGAGGTCGAGGTTCTCCAGGTCGTCGCAGGCCTTGTGGTAGCACTTGTCGAAGGCCACCCCGGCGGTGCCGCCGTAGCGTGCGGCCTGCTCGGCGGTCTTGATCACCTCGGCGCCCGTGTCGGTGCCGCCGGCCGGGATGCCCGCCTCGATGAACGGTCCGTAGTCGGAGCGGCCGGTGAAGTCGGTGCCCTCGTGCGGGACGTCCCAGTCGTCGAGGAAGTCGGTGATGTGGCGTTCGAGCTGCGCGGAGCCGGCCGGGCCGGGGCCCGAGCCGACGTGGTCGGAGTCGTCGCCGTCGTAGACGAACTGGGCGGAGTTGGGCGAGGCGATCATGTCGAAGTTCAGGTAGAGCTTGATCTTCTTCTTCTCGGCCTCGGACAGCGACTTCACGTAGGCCTCGGAGCCCTTGAGGCCGAACTCCTCGGCGGACCACCAGGCGAACTTCACCTTGTTCTTCACCGGCCGGGTGCCGAGGTTCTTCGCGACCTCCAGGATGCCGGCCGAGCCCGAGCCGTTGTCGTTGATGCCGGGCCCGGTCACCACGGAGTCGAGGTGGGAGCCGACGACCACGGTGTTGTCCTCGTCGCCGCCGCGGGTCTCCGCGAAGACGTTCCAGGTCTTGCGCTTCTCCATGAACGTGCGGATGTCCAGGGCGACGGTCACCGGGCCGGCCGCGGCCTTGGCGGCGAGGGCCTCACCGGCGGCCTGGGAGATGCCGCCGGTCGGGATCCGGCCGGCGGCCGGGTCGCCGAGGGTGCCGTTGAGGTCGCCCGCGGTGTTGTTGTAGACGATCGCCCCGGCCGCGCCGGCGTCGGCCGCCGCGGCCGCCTTGACGGCGAAGCTGCACCCGCCGCGGCGGATCAGGGCGACCTTGCCGGTGACCGTGCCGGCGGCGTAGTCGGTGGCCTCGCAGCCGGTCGTGGCATCCACCGGAACGACCGCGAGCCCGGTGGTCAGGCCGCCCGCCGGGCCGCTCACCGAGTAGGTCATGGTCCGCACCGTCAGCTCCTCGGCCTGCGGGGAGACCACGGCGAACCGCTCGGACAGGGCCTGGAAGAAGGTGTACTCGAACTCCTGCTTCGACACCTTCAGGCCGGCCCGGCGGGCCTGCTCGTAGACGTAGCCGGCGGACTGCTCGTGGCCGCGCGCGCCGGCCACCCGGTTGCCGCCGTTGCGGTCGGCGAAGCGCTGGAACGCCTCCAGGGTCTCGAAGGCCTCGTCCGCGCTGCTGTCGTCGACCAGCCGCGCGGCCAGTTTGGCCCCCTTGCGGGCCGGGTCCGAGTCTGCGGTGGCGGTGCCGGTGCCGACCAGCAGCAGCGGGGTCACCAGCGCCGCGACGGCCAGCGCGGCGCCCGCCGTGCGGCGGGCGGTGGCGGCCCGGGGGCGGGGCGTGGCGGCCTGGCGACCGGTCCGAACGTTCAAGGCGAGTCCTTCCGACGGTCCGTGGGACTCCCGATTTGACATGTTCCTCGCCGCCTTGCCAACCCCGGCGCGCAAGCTGACCGGATGCGGACACTCCGGTGCGCGGTGATGCTGGAGGGAGTGGGGCCGTCTCATCCAGGAGTGTGACCACATGTCCATGATGGACAAGCTGAAGCAGATGCTGAAAGGCCACGAGAGCCAGGCCGAGAAGGCCGTCGACAAGGGCGGTGACATGGTCGACGACCGGACGCAGGGCAAGTACAGCGGCCACGTCGACACGGCCCAGGAGAGGGTGAAGGACCAGCTGCGCGACCAGCCGCCCCAGTAGGGCCGCCGTTCCGGCGGTCCCGTCCCGACCGGCGGACCGCTTCCCGGCAGGCCGTCTCCCCCGGTTCGAGGTGTCGTTTTCGGCTCCTCGGACCGGGGTGTCATTTTCGGACTTTACATACTCATTACTATTGATCCGGTTGCGCGTTCGCGTGTCACACGCGGTCAGGCGCCGGCGTTCCTCTGTGCTCCGGCGCGCCCGCGCCACACGCAGCCCCGCGGAGCACCCTGACGAGAGGACAGCCGCCGTGTCGATCCCCCGTGTCCGGACCACCCCGCTGCCCGGTGTCGGCGTCCAGTACGACCTCACCACCCGAGAACAACGGCACCTGTCCGTGATCGCCCACCGGGACGGTGCGCGCAGTCTGAACGTCTACCGCTCGGACGACCCGGACGCCTGCTCCCAGGCGTTCCGGCTCACCGCCGAGGAGTCCGCCGCCCTGGTCGACGCCCTGACGCCCGCTCACCACAGCCCGGGCCTGCTGCACACCACCGACCTCGGTCTGGTCGCCGAGCGGCTCCCGGTCGAGGGCGCCTCGTACTGGAACGGGCGGCTGCTCGGCGAGACCCGGATGCGCACCGAGACCGGCGCCTCGATCGTCGCCGTCCTGCGGCGCACCGGCGCCGTGCCCTCCCCCACACCCGACTTCCGGCTGGCCGGCGGCGACATCCTGATCGTCATCGGCACCCGCGAGGGCGTCGACACGGCGGCCGCGATCCTGGATCGGGAGTGATCGGATGCACACCGCCACCGTCTTCATCGAGCTCGGCTCCGTCATCCTCGTCCTCGGCCTGCTCGGGCGGATCGCCGGACGCTACGGCTTCTCCCCGATCCCGCTCTACCTGCTCGGCGGGCTGGCGTTCGGCAAGGGCGGGCTGCTGCCGCTGAGCGCCAGCGAGGAGTTCGTGGCCACCGGCGCCGAGATCGGCGTCGTCCTGCTGCTGCTGATGCTGGGCCTGGAGTACACCGCCGCCGATCTGGTGACCAACCTCAAGGCCCAGTACCCGGCCGGCGCCGTGGACTTCCTGTTCAACGCGACACCCGGGGCGGTGGCCGCGCTGCTGCTCGGCTGGGGCCCGGTGGCGGCGGTGGTGCTGGCCGGGGTGACCTGGATATCGTCCTCGGGAGTCATCGCCAAGGTGCTCGGCGACCTCGGACGGCTCGGCAACCGGGAGACCCCGGTGATCCTCAGCATCCTGGTGCTGGAAGACCTGGCGATGGCGGTCTACCTGCCGATCCTGACCGCGCTGCTGGCCGGCGCGGGCCTGCTCGCGGGCTCCGTCACACTGGCCATCGCCCTGGCCACGGCCGGCGCGGTGCTCTTCGTCGCCCTCCGCTACGGGCGCCTGATCTCGCGGTTCGTCTCGCACGACGACCCGGAGAAGCTGCTGCTGGTGGTCCTCGGACTGACCCTGCTGGTCGCGGGCATCGCCCAGCAGCTCCAGGTGTCGGCCGCGGTCGGCGCCTTCCTGGTCGGCATCGCCCTGTCCGGCGAGGCCGCGGAGGGCGCGCACATCCTGCTCAGCCCGCTGCGGGACCTCTTCGCCGCGGTGTTCTTCGTGTTCTTCGGTCTCAGCACCGACCCGACCAGCATTCCGCCGGTCCTGCTGCCGGCCCTGCTGCTGGCCGTGGTCACCGCGCTCACCAAGGTCGCGACCGGCTACTGGGCGGCGCGGCGCGCGGGGATCGCCACGCGGGGCCGGTGGCGGGCCGGCGGGGCGCTGGTGTCACGCGGGGAGTTCTCGATCGTCATCGCCGGCCTGGCCGTCACCGCGGGCATCGAGCCCGGCCTCGGCCCGCTGGCGACCGCGTACGTGCTGATCCTGGTGGTCACCGGGCCGCTGGCCGCGCGCTACACGCAACCGGCCGTCGAACGGCTCGGCACGGTGCTGGGACGGCAGCGGTGGGTACCGACCCGCGCGCCCGGCTCGGGGCCCGCGCACCTCCCCGGGCAGGGCGGGGCACCGGCCCAGGAGGCCGGACCGACGGTTCCGGACGCCGAGCAGATCCCGCCCGGCACGCCGACGCCGGGCTCCACGGCGGCCGATTCGGGCCAGACGCTCGACGGGCTGTCGCGCTGACGCCCCGTTCGTTCCCACGTCCGTTCCCGGGGCGGGTCACCGACGGTGACCCGCCCCGGGGCGTTCCCCGTCCGGCGCGGTGCCCGTGACGCCGTCCGGTCGTCCGTCCGTCCGGTCGTCCGCACCGGCGCGCGCGCCGGGATCCGCGCCGCCGACCGGCCCGGCGCCGGTGCCGCAGTGTTCACAGGGCCCCGGTCCGGGACGCTCCCGCAGGCGCCCGCAGTCCTCGCACACCCGGTCCAGCCAGCAGGCCGGCTCGCCGCCTTCGTCCATGCCGCCGATTCTGCCCGCCGACCCGCTCCGACCGCGAGTAGACAATGTCTACTCGATCTTGGTAGACAGTGTCCATGACCGATCAGGACTCCACCACCGGCCTGCGCGGGCGCCTGGTGACGGCCGGCGTCGAGCTGGTGACCCGCGAGGGCGTGCACGCCCTCACCCTGCGCGAGATCGCCCGCCAGGCCGGCGTCTCGCACGGCGCCCCCCGCCGCTACTTCGCCACCCACGTCGAACTGCTCGCGGCCATCGCCCGGCGCGGCTTCGACGACCTGGCCGCCTCGCTCGGCCTCGCCGGGCCGGCCGCGGACCCTGTCGGAGCAGGTGGCCCCGCCGCCCGGGCGGCGCTCGGCCGGCTGGCCCGCGGCTACCTCGACTTCGCGGCCGCCCAGCCCGGCATGTTCGAGCTGATGTTCCGCCACGACGTGCTGGAGGGCAGCGGCTCCGACCTGCGGCGGACCACCCTGCCGCTCTTCGAGGTCATCGCCCGCCTGGTCGCCGAGGCCCGCCCGGACACCGCGGGCCGCACCGGCGGGCCCGGGCCGTACGCCGCCGCACCGCCCGGCGTCCCGGACCCGGCCGGCGTGCCCGACCCCGTCACCGCCGCGGCGGCGTTCTGGGCCAACCTCCACGGCCTCGCCCAGCTCCGCGCCTGGGGCACCCTGCGGCTCGTCACCGGAACCGACACCCTCGAACCGCTGCTGCGCGCCGCCCTCGACGCCCACCTCGGCCCGGAGCCCCGGTGAACGCGGCCACCCGGCAGCGCCTCACCCTGGCCGGCAGCATCACCGGGGCCGCCGTCGTGGCCCTCGACGGGACGGTGCTCACCGTCGCCCAGCCGAGCCTCCGACGCGACCTCGACGCCTCCCTCTCCGACGTGCAGTGGACCAGCACCGCGTACCTCATCACCGTGGCCAGCCTGCTGGTCTTCGCCGGGCGGCTCGGCGACCGCTACGGACACCAGCGGGTCTTCGCCGTCGGCGTGCTCGGGTTCGCCGCCAGTTCCGCGGGGATCGCCCTGGCGCCCGACATCGGCTGGGTGATCGCCCAGCGGGTCGCCCAGGGAGTGGCCGGCGCACTGCTCCAGCCCGCCACCCTCGGACTGCTGCGGGCCGCCTACCCCGCCGACCGGCTCGGCACGCCGATCGCGCTGCGCACCAGCGCGATCGGCCTGGCGGCCGCCGCCGGCCCGGTCGTCGGCGGTGCGCTGACCACCCACTTCGGCTGGCGGTCCGTCTTCGTCCTCACCGTCCTGCCCGCCGTCGCGGCCGGCGCCGCCGCCCTGTTCGTCCGGCTCCCGCACGCGCCCGGCGACCGCGCCGCCGGGCTGGACCTCCCCGGCGCCGCGCTGCTGGGGGCGACGCTGTCCTGCCTGGCCTTCGCCCTGACCGGAATCCCCGACCGGGGCTGGACGGCCGGCACCTGGCTCGGCCTCGCCGCGTCCGCCGCGCTGGGAGCCGCCTTCCTCCGGCACGAGCGGCGCACCGCGCGACCGCTGCTGCCACCGGCCGTGATCGGCTCGACCACGGTGACGGCGGCCCTCGGCGTGCTGTCGACCGCCTCGGCCGCGCTCTTCGGCACGATCTTCCTCGGCACCTACTTCCTCCAGGACGTCCTCGCCCTCGACCCGCTCGCGAGCGCGGTGCGGTCCCTGCCACTGGCGGTGGCGATGGTGGCGTCCGCGCCGGCCTCCGCCGTGCTGGCCCGCCGGTACGGTCCGCGCCGTACGGTCGTGGCGGGGATGTCGGCGATCGCGGCCGGGGCCCTGGGGGTCGCCGGGTTCGGACCGGCCACCGGCGTGCTCGCGATCGGTGGGGCCTTCCTGCTGCTGGGCGCCGGGTTCGGGACGGTGATGGTCACCGCGACGGCGGCGATCGTCCGTGCCGCCTCGCCGGCCGACGCCGGGGTGGCGGGCGGGCTGCAGCAGACCGCGATGAACATCGGTCCGGCCGTCGGTGTGGCCACCGCGGCCACCCTGACCGCGGGCCATCCGCTGGTCACCGCCCTGGGCCCGGCGCTCTGGGCCCTGGCCGCCACCGCCGCCGCGGGCGCCCTGCTCGCCACCCGCCTGCCGCACGGTCGCACCGCCTGAGGCCCGCCCCGACGCCGGGCCGTCCGCGGGGGTCACCGCCGGGTGACCCCCCGCGGACGGCCCGGCGGACTCCGCGGACCCCTCCGGCGGCCCGGCCGGCCGGCGGCGGACCGTCAGGACGTGGAGCAGCACCAGCTGGACGAGCGCGCCGACCGCCGTCCCGGCCCACAGGCCGGCCACCCCGAACGGGCCCGACAGCGCGATGCCGGAGGCGAGTTGCGCCGTGAGGCCGAGCAGCACGGACACCATCAGCGGGCGCCCGGCGCCGACCGCCTGATGGACCCCGCCGAGGGCGACCACCAGCGCGTACGGCAGCAGGTAGAGCCCGGCCGTCCGCAGGAACCCGACCGCTTCGCCGGCCACCGCCGGGTCGTCCGTGAAGAGCCGGGCCAGCGGCACCGCCGTGACCGCGCAGAGGACGGCCGCACCGCCGCCGAGCGCGCCGGCCAGCCGGGCGGTGTCGCGGCCCAGGGCGCGCACGGCACCGGCCCCGACCAGCCGGGCGGCCTCGATCGCGGCGGCCTGCCGGACGGCGTAGAAGGCCATGGTGACGACCAGCAGCACCCGGTAGCCGACCCCGTACCCGGCCACGGCGGGCACGCCGAAGGAGGCCACCAGCCCGAGCTGGACCGTCCCGACGCCCATCCGGGCGGTGAAGTCGAGACCGGACGGCGCACCGGCGGCCGCGATCCGGCGTGCCGTCCGCAGCAGCCCGTCCGGGTGGGCGGGCAGCCGGTGGCGGCGCCGGAGGAGCACGGTGACCGCGAGGGTCACGGCCCGGGAGGCGGTCAGGGCGAGGGCCGCGCCGGTGACGCCGAGGGCCGGCAAGGGGCCCGGACCGAGGATCAGCAGCGGGTCCAGGACCAGCAGCAGCGCGTTCGAGAGCAGGGCCGTCCGCATCGGCGTCCGGGTGTCGCCGGTGCCCTTGAACAGCTCGTCGGCGATCCGCTGGCCGAAGAACAGCACGAAGGCGGGGAACGCGACCGTGAGGTAGTCGGCCGCGAGTCCGGCGGCCTCGCCGTCCAGGAAGGCGTCGGCCAGCGGTGCGCGGAACAGGAAGCCGGGGACGGCGATCGCGACGCTGCCGACGGCGCAGAGCCGCCAGGCGGCACCTGCGACCCGGCCGGCCTCGGCCCGGTCGCCCGCGCCGTGGGCCCGCGAGAGCCGCAGGGTCGTCCCCGAGACGACCACCAGGACCAGGCCGAGCAACAGGTTCTCCACGGTGCCGGCGAGCGTGACGGCGGCGACGGCCGGCCCGCCCAGCCCGGCCACCCAGAAGGTGCCGACGACGGAGGCGACCACCCCGGACAGCAGTTCCCCGTAGACCGGTCCCGCCAGTGCGACCAGTCGTGGCAGGTGCCCCCGCATGATGTCTCCCCGTGCTCCGCCGCGCCCCGGCGGGCGCTTGCCTCGAATAGAGATACATCGAATCGATGCATCCCGGCAAGGGATACCATGACGCCCGTTCAGAGCCCGTACGAGCGGGTGTCCGGCCCGACCGGACGTCACGACGGCGGAAGGACGTGCGACGGTGCTGACCCTCGCGATCCTCGGATTCCTGCACGAGGAGCCGCTGCACGGCTACGAGCTGAAGTCCCGGATCCGCGGCCTGACCGGCCACGTCCGACCGGTCAGCGACGGCGCCCTCTACCCCGCGATCACCCGCCTGGAGAAGGCCGGGATGCTGCTGCGCCACAGCAGGCCGGGCAGCGGAGCCGTCCCCCGGCAGGTCCTGGAGCTCACCCCCGGGGGGCGGGAGGAACTGGAGCGGCGGCTGGCCGAACCGGAGGAGGCCGAGATCTCCGACCAGATCCGCTTCTTCACCGTCGCCGCCTTCCTCCACCGCCTCCCCGACCCGGCCCGCCAGGCCGCCGTGCTCCGTCGGCGACTGGCGTTCCTGGACGCGCCGAGCAGCTTCTTCTACGACGCGGACGGCCGACCGGTCGCCGCCGAACAGGAGGACAACCCGTTCCGGCGCGGCATGCTGCTGGTCGCCCGGGCCTCCGGCGCGGCGGAACGGGCCTGGCTCGCGGAGACGATCACCCGGCTGGAGGGCGCCGGGCCGGCGAGGTAGCCGGGCGGCGCCCGCCCGGCGACGCGTGGACGCCGGGACGACGCCCGGGGGTGTCCGCACCGTGACGCGAGGATGAACACGGGGCCCGACCGGCGCGTGCGGAAAGTCCTTCCGCACGGCTCCCCGCGGCGCCCGCCCGTCGCTATGATGACGCCCTCGCAGCACGGCCGGTCCGCCCCCCGGACCAGGGCACTGCCGCGCGTGAACCGCTCGCCGGGCCCCGCCCGCGCACGCTCCGCCCCGTCCGCAGGGAGACCGCCGTGCCCAGTGCCGACACCGCCACCGGCCCCGCCGCCACGACCGCGACCACGGCGGCACCCCGCCCGGCCCCGAGCCGGGACGCCATCCCCGGCTGGTTCTTCCGGCTCGACCAGGAGGCCTTCCGCCACCTGCTCGCCGCCCAGAGCACGGCCGGACGCACCGGCGACATCCTCGAACTCGGGACCTACCTCGGCCGCAGCGCCGTCCTCCTCGGCGACCACCTGCGGCCGGGCGAGCGGCTGACGGTCTGCGACCTCTTCGACTCCGAGGCCGGCGACGCCGACAACGCCGCCGAGATGACGATGTCGTACCGGACCTCGCTCACCAGGGCCGCGTTCGAGGCGAACTACCTGGCCTTCCACCCGCGGCTGCCGGAGATCGTCCAGGCGCCGACGTCGGTGCTGGCCGACGGCCGGATCCCGGCCGACAGCTGCCGCTTCGTCCACGTCGACGCCTCCCACCTGTACGAGCACGTGGCCGGGGACATCGAGGTGGCGCGGGCGGCACTCGCCGAGGACGGCCTGGTGGTCCTGGACGACTACCGCTCGGAGCACACCCCCGGTGTCTCGGCGGCGGTCTGGCAGGCGGTGTTCACGGGCGGACTGCGGCCGGTGCTGCTCACGCCGATGAAGTTCTACGGGACGTGGGGCGACGCCGAGGCGGTCCGTCGGATCCTGCTGGCCCGGGACTGGCGGGCCGAGGGCTTCACCGTGGACGAGGACACCATCGCCGGGGTGCCGGTCGTCCGGCTGAACAACGCCGTACGGTCGGGCACGGCGCCGCGGTCGACCCCCCGACGACTGCTGCTCGACCTCCTCCCGCCGGTGGCCACCCGGACGGTTCGCCGGGCGCTCCGGGGGCTGCGCGACCGCCGCGCGGGCGGCCGGGCGCGCTGACCTCACGGGCGCGGTCGGCGCCGGCCCTCACCCGGCCGACCGCGCGGGCCCGGTTCCCCGCGCCCGGACACCCCGCCGGTCGATAGGGTCACCCGGTCGCCCCGCTCGGACGGCCGAGCGGGCCGCGCACCGAGGAGGAACCGTGGAGCAGTACCTGCCGGCGGACGAGGAACTGGCGGACGCGCTGCTGGAACTGGCAGTCCCGTTCGACGCGGTGAACGGAGTGCTGGCCGCGCGGTCGCGGCTGGCCCGGGACCGCGGCCTGCGGACCGTCTTCGAGGAGATGCTGCACCTCCAGACCGCGGCGGTCGGAACGCTCGGACGGCCGTCCGGTCTCACCCGCGACTGGCCGGCCGACACCGACGGCGGCGGGCTGCTCTCCACCCTGCTGTTCGTCGCCCTGGCACCGCACACCCGGGCGTACCACCGGACGCTGGGAGTCGCGCCGGAGGTGACCCGGACCACCCTGGCCGATCTCGGCCGGCAGCTCGCGGTGAGCCGGTGGCGCGGACGGCCCACCGGGCTGGGCAGCCCCTCCTGGCTGACACTGCACTTCCGCGGCGAGCTGTTCCAGCTCGGCCGGCTCCAGTTCCAGCGCAGGAGCACGACCGGCGACGGCGGACCGGACGCCCGGGTCACCGAGGCCGCCCGGGCGGCGGGCCTCGGCGAGTGGATCCTCCAGCTGCACGTCCCCGACAGTTCCGGCCCGCTCTCCCCCGCGGCCTGCGACCGCTCGCTGGAGCGGGCCCGGGCGTTCTTCCCCGCCCACTTCCCCGCCGAGCCGTACCGGGCGGCCTGCATCTTCTCCTGGCTGCTGGACCCCCAGCTCGGGCACTACCTGCCCGACGACTCGAACATCGTGCGGTTCCAGCGGCGGTTCGTCCCGCTGCGCCGCCCCGGCGGCCCCCCGGAGCCCGAGGACACCAATCCGCTCCGCTACGTCTTCGGCGACGCCGGGCAGCCCCTCGCCTCGCTCCCCCGCGACACCGCCGTCCAGCGCGCGCTCGTCGACCACCTGGGCGCGGGCGGTCACTGGTACGTGATCGGCGGCCGGCTCGCGCTCTGAGCGCCGTCCTCGCCCCATTCTCGGCGAATTCCTCGGATCAATATGACTGCATATCACTCTCGCGAGGGAACTTCCCTTAAAGATTTGCCCACGGAACATTAAAGAGAGCATAGTGATGTTGCCTCAGTTGGCCCTAGGAATGGCCAATTTATGGCAAAGTCCCGTGCGTCCCGCGTGCGGGTCCCGCAAGTGAGGAGATGGCGTTGCGACACGAGAACCTTCACGAGAGCGGCATCGCTGCCGCAAGTCACGGACAGCGGCTGCGCGAGCGGATCGCCACCCCGGGAACGACCCCGCTCATCGGCGTCTACGACATGTACTCCGCATCGATCGCAGCCGAACACTACGACGGAATGTTCGTCTCCGGTTTTGGATTCGCGGCGTCCTACTACGGCCTGCCCGACATCGGATTCATCGCCTGGCCGGACATGGTCGCCTTCGTGGAGCGGCTGCGCGGCGCCTTCCCGCAGCACCACCTGCTGGTCGACATCGACGACGGCTACGTCGATCCCGAGGTGGCCTGCCACGTGGTGCGGCGGCTGGAGCGGATCGGCGCGTCCGGTGTGATCCTGGAGGACCAGAAGCGGCCCCGGCGGTGCGGCCACGCCGACGGCAAGCAGGTCCTCCCGCTCGACGAGTACCTGGAGAAACTGCACCAGGTGCTCGCCACCCGCACCGACCTCGTGGTGGTCGCCCGGACGGACGCCACCGAGGAGTCCGACATCCTCCGGCGGGCGGAGGCGCTCGCCGCCACGGACGCGGACGTCGTCCTCGTCGACGGCGTCCGCAGCGAGGAGTGGATCCGACGGATCCGGCAGGTCGTGGGCGACAAGCCGCTGCTCTTCAACCAGATCGCCGGCGGCAAGTCACCGCGGCTCTCCCTCTCGGAGCTCGGCGATCTGGGGGTCGACGTCGCGATCTACAGCACCCCCTGCCTGTTCGCCGCCCATCAGGCGATGGACGAGGCACTGGCCGGCCTCAAGGGGGCGGACGGCCGGCTCCCGGCCCCGGTCGGGCAGCGGCGCGAGATCGGTGTCCGCGAGTCCACGGAACTGCTGGAGCGGAACATCGCACGGCCGCACGTCCGCGAGGAGGTGGGCGTGTGAAGGGCCTTGGCCCGGGCCGGCCCGCCCGGCCGCGCCGGGGGCGGCGGCACGTGGCCGCCGCCGGACTGGCCGGTGCCTGGGCGGTGCTCGGCTGCGCCGTCCCGGCGGCGGCGGAGCGGAGCCTGATCACCGTGATCGACAACCCCAGGATCGACTCGATCGTCGAGGTGGACCGGACGGCCAACCTCCAGACCGGTCGGGGCTCGGCCGGCAGCGACCACGACGGCGGCGTCGTCCTGGCGACCGGTCTGCTGGGAGTGCCCGCGACGGGCCCGGAGGCGGAGGGGGAGACGTGAACGCGGCCCGTCGGCACCGGGCACCGCCACCGGACGCGCGGGGCCGCCCGGCACCCGGCGGCGCGGGCCCACCACGGCCCTGGTGGCGCGCCCTCGATCCCTACGTGGCGGCCTTGGCCGGGGCGGTGCTGCTCGCCGCACTGCTGCCCGCCACCGGACGGGCCGCGCGCGGCGCCGACCTGGCCTGCGACCTCGCGGTCGGCCTTCTCTTCTTCCTCTACGGCGCCCGGCTGTCGGCCCGCGAGACGGTCGCCGGACTCCGGCACCTGCGGTTGCACGGGCTCGTACTCGTCTGCACCTTCGTCGTGTTCCCGCTGTTCGGGGTCGCCACGGCGATCCTGACGCCCGTCCCGCTCACCGAGCAGGTGCGGGCCGGGGTGCTGTTCCTCTGCCTGGTCCCGTCGACGGTCCAGTCCTCGGTCGCGCTCACCGGCGCCGCGCGGGGCAACGTACCCGCCGCGATCTGTGCCGGGACGTATTCGAGCCTGGCCGGTCTGGTACTGACCCCGTTGCTGGCGGCCTGGTTGCTCGGCGCCCGCGCCGCCCTGTCGGCGGAGGGCGTGGTGCGGATCTGTGCCCAGTTGCTCGCGCCGTTCGTCGTCGGGCAGCTGCTGCGCCCGTGGATCGGCGCCTTCCTGAGCCGCCACCGGCGGGTGCTCACCCCGGTCGACCGGGGCTCGATCCTGCTGGTCGTCTACACGGCGTTCAGCAGCGCGGTGGAACAGGGCATCTGGCACACGGTCACACCCACCGTCCTGCTCGGCCTGGCGGCGGTCCTGCTGCTCCTGCTCGCCACCACCCTCGCCTGCGCCGCGCTGGGCGTCCGGCTCCTGGGGCTGGACCGGGCCTCGGGCATCGCGGCGGTACTCTGCGGTTCGCAGAAGAGCCTGGCCGGCGGGCTGCCGATGGCCACCGTGCTGTTCGGCCCTCAGGCCGGCCTCCTGGTGCTGCCATTGATGATGTACCACCAGTTGCAGCTCGTGGTGGGCACGCTGCTCGCGGGCCGCTGGGCCCGGTCGGCGACGGACGGCCCCACGGCCCCCGCCGTCGAGGAGGAGGCGGTGGGCACCGCTCGGGCCTCACCCGAACCGGCCTGAGCCGGCCTGACCCGAACGGCCGGCCTGTTCCTGTGGACGCCCGCACGCCTCCGTTCCCGCACCCCGGCACCCAGCGCGCCTGCGCGCCTGCCGGTGCGCCCTCCGTCCGGGCACGCCGGCAGGCGACGGGCGAGGTCCGGACCGTACGCCCGGCCCGGACCTCAGGGCAGGTAGTAGGCGCGGTGGTGGGCGGCCACCGGGGCCGACTGGTACGTCCACACCCCCGCGGCGGGCGCCTCGCCCACCAGCCGCGCGAGGTCTCCGACGGCCTCCGCCGTCCGGTCGCCGAGCGTGAGCCGGATCCGTCCGGCGGTGCGGTCGTCGAGCGGGTGGAAACGGTACGGCTGGTGCACCAGGAGCGGCCCGGCCAGCAGCCTGCCCTCCTGGTCGGTGCCGTACCCGGTGATCGGGGTGTTCACGACCGGCTCGCCGTCGAGTCCGGCGAGGTCGGCCTCGACCGCGAGGAGTTCCTCGTCGTACCGCCGGAGGCGGCGCGGTGCGTCGGCACCGTCCTGTCCGTCCTGTCCGCCCTGTCCGTCCGGCCCGTCGTGTCCGTCCGCGGCGTCCGTCCGGTCCGGTTCCAGGGCCGCCCGGCGGCAGGAGAAGGACCAGCGGTCGTGGACGGCGGCCGCGTTGAGCGAGGGCAGCACCGTCACGAACCAGCCGGGGTACTTGGGTTCGGCGTAGAGCCGGGTGCCGGCGTCGATGGCGAGCGGGTTGTCGCAGAGCACGTGGAGGCGGGCGATGCCGAGCAGACCGGTCCGGTCGTAGCCGCGGGCGTACTCGCCGTAGCCGACGGCCGGGAGCCGGTCGGCGGCGTTCCGGGGGTAGGCGATGACGTTGATCTCCACCTCCTCGGTGATGCCGCCGCCGGTGGGGTACTGCGCGAAGTAGAGCTGGTAGTTGAGCGAGACACACGCCCGGTCCCCGAACTCGGCTGCGGCCAGCGCGGGGTGGCGCTTCGCGAGCAGTTCGCGAACGGGCCCCGGCTCGACCAGGTAGTCCACGCCGATGTTGTGCAGGGCGCCGTAGTGGAACGGCAGGTGGTAGGGCTCCGGTACGGGTGGGAGAGGCAGACCGGTCACAGGGACTCCCGGAGAGGTGCGGCCGACGGACGGGCCGAAGGGACGACGGCGGACGGAGAAACGACAGGAACGGCGGGAACGGCAGCGGGAGCG
Source organism: Kitasatospora sp. NPDC127035 (assembly GCF_042726075.1). Taxonomy (NCBI): domain Bacteria; kingdom Bacillati; phylum Actinomycetota; class Actinomycetes; order Kitasatosporales; family Streptomycetaceae; genus Kitasatospora; species Kitasatospora sp. NPDC127035. Next base: position 16,056 of record NZ_JBHXDN010000011.1, read on the forward strand.
ACAGCGGGAATGTCAGGGACAGCGGGCTGCGGTCCGGTCGGCGACGGTGCGGCGAGTGGCGCACCGTCAACGGTCGGTGCCGCAGGCGGTACGGCGGTCGACGGCGTCGAGGTCGACGGCACGGCGGGCGACGGCGCCGAGAGCGTGGCCCGGTCCCGCAGCGCCAGCAGGTCCTGGTGGATCCGGTCGGCGCTGCGCAGCGCGAGCGCGGCCATGGTGAGCGAGGGGTTGGACGTGCCGAGGGAGGGCATGGAGCCGCACCCGACGGCGTAGAGATTGGGGTGTTCCCAGCAGCGTTGCCACTGGTCGACCACGGACGTGGCCGGCGAGTCGCCCATGACGTGGGTGCCGCCGGCGTGGCCGGCGCCGCGGTAGGCGTAGCTGCGGCCCTCGTGCTCCAGCCGGCCGGGCCAGCCCGGGCCCGCCTCGTAGCGGGTGTGGTCCTCGGCACCGAGCAGCGCGAAGAGCTGGTCGGAGACCGCGCGGGCGGAGGCCATGCCGGCCCGGACGTACGGGGAGAGGTCGTAGCGGATCGCCGGACGCGGCAGGCCCAGGCGGTCCCGGCGGTCGGGGTCGAGGGTGACCCGGTTCGCCGGGTCGGCCGGCTGCTCCAGTTCGAACTGGAGGGAGAACTGACGGCCGAGCCGGTCGCCCAGCCGATGCCGCAGCTCCTTCCCGCGCAGTCCCGCACGGAGCAGCCCCTCGACCTCGACCTGGGGCGGTCCGACGGCCCAGGACCAGCCCCAGTTGCCGATCTCGACCCGGTACGGCGCCCGGCGCCTGCGGGCCGGACCGAAGCGGAAGGACTCCAGCCCACTGGTCGACCCGGGCCCCCGGTAGGGGCCGACGGGCTCGGGCATGAGGCCCCAGGTGAGCAGCGCCGGGTGGTCCATCAGGTTTCGGCCGACCTGGCCGCTTCGTTCGGCGAGGCCGGAGAGGAGCAGCAGCCGGGCGTTCTCGACGGCGTGGGCGGCGAGGACGACGAGGTCGGCCTCCGCGGTGTGGACGGCGCCGTCGGCGAGGTACTCGACACCGGTGGCGCGGCCGGTGCCGTCGACGAGGACCCGGCTCACCACCGCGTCGGTGCGCAGTCGGACCGTGGCCGCCCAGCGGGCCTGGGTGCGCAGCGGCGTGTACTTCGCCCCCGTCGGACAGACCGGCACGCAGCCGGCGCTGCCCCGGCAGAGCGGGCCGTGCCGGTCCCCCGGGCCGGAGGTGCCACCCGGCCGGGCGGTGGTCCGGCCGTTGCGGGCGTGCGGGGTGGCGGTGACGGCGAGCCGGGCGTCCTCGGTCATCGCCGGATCGCGGACGGTCCGGCCGTCGAGGGCGCGGGCGACGGTCCGGTCGAGGTGGCTCGCGGGGATGGCCCGCATCGGGAACGCGTAGTCCTCGGGGACGGGGAGTCCGACCGCGTGGCGCTGTTGCCCGGCGTCGGCGGCGACGCCGAGTTCCTGCTCGGCCTCGCGGTAGTACGGTTCGAGGTCGTGGTAGCCGATCGGCCAGTTGCGGCCGTGTCCGAGGTCGGCGGTGCGGAAGTCCTCGGGGTGCATGCGCGGGGTGAGGCCGGTCCAGAGCAGTCCGGTGCCGCCGTTGGCGCGCAGGTAGCCGCTGGCGTAGGGCAGCGGGCCGTGCTGGACGAGGTGTCCGGTCGCGGTGAAGCCGCCGCCGGGAAGGCCGACGAGGTCGGTGACGTCGGGAGAGGGGGCGTCCTCGCTCAGGGGGTACGGGGAGGTGGGGGCGCCGCCGCCGGCCGCGCGGTACGCGGTGGTGGTCGCGACCGCGTCCGGGACGGGGCGGCCGGCCTCCAGGACGAGGACCCGATGGCCCTGCGCGCCGAGACGGTGGGCGACCAGCGAGCCGGCGAACCCTGCCCCGACCACGATGACGTCCTGGTCCCGGTCTGTCGGTCGGCGGTTCACCGGTCACCGCCGCCGTTCGGGGCTTCGGACCAACTGCCGTGTCCGGGGGCGGTGGAGCCGGGCGGGGCGCCGTGGAAGGTCCGCCACATCAGTCCCTGGTCGTAGGCGCGGGGCGAGGAGGGCGGTTCGTCCGGCCAGGCTCCGACGTACCAGAGGCGGAGGAGGGCGTGTTCGTCGCGGGCCCGGTGCGCGAGGAGCGTGCGGTGATGCTCGTCGGCCATACCGGTCGCGCGCAGCTCGGCCTCGTCGAAGCCGGTCAGCTCGGCGGAGACCCGGAGGAAGGCGTCGAAGTCCGCGAGGTCGGCGGGGCCGCCCCCGTCGGAGAGGTGGTCGTGGTCGTCGATCGCTGGCAAACCGGAACCCCCGCGGCGGGCACTGTACGTCCTGGACATGACAGCACACCCGGCCTGGACGGCCCCGCGCTGTCACGTCGATGCTGCCGCGCGACTCCTCGACCCCGAACCGACTGTTCGAAACCGGCCGCAGACGTTCGTTCTCCTGCTGTCGACGACCGCTGTCCGACCGATCTGCCGCCCTTTCGCACAGGAATATGAACGTTTCACCGACCGCGCCGTCCCCCGGTCGGCGCAGTACAGCGCGCGGGGGCGGCGGGCTGCTGCGATCTTCGGAGCACGCGGCGGGTTGGCCGCGCACGCCTGGCGTCGAGACCTGGAGGCACGGATGTGGCAGGCACCCCCCACCCCCGCCCCCCATCCGAGCGAGTGGCTGCCGGCCCTGGACATTCCGGCGCCGGGACCGCAGAACCGGCTCACCGTGCTGGTGCGTGTCCTGCTGCTGATCCCGCAGTTCATCGTGGTCTGGGTGCTGTCGGTGGTGGCGTTCCTGGTCGCGGTGGTCGGCTGGTTCGGCGCGCTGGTCCTGGGCCGGCTGCCGGTCTTCGCCGCCGACTACCTCTCCTCGTACGTGCCGTACGAGACCCGGGTGAACGCCTACCTGCTGCTGACGGTCGACCGCTATCCGCCGTTCGCTTTCCGGACCCCGGACTACCCCGTCCAGGTGGAGCTGCGGCCCGGTGAGCTCAACCGGCTCGCGGTGTTCTTCCGGCTGATCCTGGTGATCCCGGCGGCGATCGTCCAGGGCCTGCTCTACGCCGGGTGGTGGGTGGTCGGGTGGATCAGCTGGCTGGTGGTGCTGATCCTGGGGCGGATGCCCCAGCCGCTGTTCGAGGCGACAGCCGCGATCCTGCGCTACCGGATGCGCTACATGGCCTACCTGCTGATGCTCACCTCGGCCTACCCGAAGGGGCTGTTCGGTGACGAGCCCGACGGGCCGGTCCCGGTCCCGGTCGTACCGGCGTCGGGCGCCTCGGCACCGGGCGTCAAGGAGCCGGGCACACCGCTGTCCGCACAGGGCGCCTTCGGCCGGGCGCCCGGCGCCCGGGTCTCGGCGACCCGCCCCCTGGTGATGAGCGGCGGCGGGCGGGCGCTGCTGGTGGTCTTCCTCCTGCTCGGCCTGATCTCCGGGGTGACCGGTTCCGTCACCACGAGCTTCACCTCGGACGACGACGACGCCACGTGGTACTCCGGCCCGCCGGCGCCCGGGCCCGCGCTGTCCGGGCCGGTGGCACCCGGACCCGCGACGCCCTGATCCGACGGGGCGCCGGGCCACCCCGACGACCGGGCCCGGCCGGCGCCGCCCCGCCCCGACGACCTGCGCTCCGCCGCCCGGGAGGCGGCGGAGCGCAGGCGACGGCAGAGGTGCGGAAGGGCTAGAAGGTGAGGTTCCAGGCGTCGATCGTGCCGACGTCGCCCGAGGCGCCGTCCTTCACCCGCAACTTCCAGGTACCGGCCGCGAGACTCGCGGAGGCGTTCACCGTGTACGTCTTGACGACGTTGTCGGCGCTGTCGTTGTTCGCGAAGTCCTCCAGCAGGTACACCGTGCCGTCCGGGGCGACCAGGGAGACGACCAGGTCACCGCGGTAGGTGTGCTTGACGTCCACGCCGACCTTGAGGGTGGCGGGGGCGTTGCCGGCGACCCCGGTGACGGCGATCGGGCTCTCCGCGGTCGCGTTGTCGGCGACCGCGACGTCCGTCAGGTTCTCGAAGTACTTCCCGGTCGGCGGGGTGCCGCCGCCGACCGCCTTCAGCGCGTCGACCTGGCCCTCGCCGAAGAAGGCGTTGTTGGGGGTGGTCCCGGTGCAACGGCTGTCGGAGGCCGGGCAGGCCACGTCGTTGGCCTGGGTGGCGAGCCGGGACCGGATGTCGGCCGGGGTGAACGTCGGGTTGGCACCGGCGATCAGCGCCGCCACGCCGGCGACGTGCGGGGAGGCCATCGAGGTACCGCTCTTGCTGCCGTACTTGCCGCCCGGCAGCGTGGAGTAGACGCCGGTGGCGCCGTCCCCGCCCGGCGCGGCGACGTCGATGACGCCCCTGCCGAAGTTGGAGTAGGACGCCTTGCCGGTGCCGCTGGCCATCGCGGCGACGGTCACCACGCCGGGCAGCTCGGTCGGGATGTCGATGCAGGCGTTGGTGATGGTCCGGGTGACCTTGGTCGAGTCGTTGGGGCTCTCGCTGTCGGTCGTCTTGTTGGCCAGGTCGTAGTTGGAGTTGCCCGCGGCGGCGACCTGGAGGGAGCCCTTGCCCTCGGCGTACTCCTGGGCGCGCCGGACGCCCTCGATGATGGCCGCCTGGTCCACGTTGTCCGGGCAGTTGAACTGCCACGGGTCGGTGTAGTAGCTGTTGTTGGTCACCTTGAAGCCGTGGTCACCGGCCCAGACGAAGCCGCAGACGGTGTTCTCGGCGAAGAACAGCGTGCTGGTCGGCTCGGCTATCCGGACCGAGGCGATCTTGACGCCGGGGGCCACGCCGATGACGCCCTTGCCGTTCTTCGCCGCGGCTATGGTGCCGGCGACGTGCGTGCCGTGGGTGTCGACGTCGCGCCAGGCACCGGTACGGGTGTCGGCCTTGCCGTACGCGCAGGAGGCGGAGTCGGCGGCGTCGAAGTTGGGCGCGAGGTCCTGGTGCTGGTCGTCCACGCCGGTGTCCAGCACGCCGACCTTGACCGCGGACGAGCCCGTGGAGACGGCCCAGGCCTGGTCGGCCTTGATCTGGGTCATGTCCCAGCGGTTGCTCTCGGTGAGCGTGGTCGCGGACTGGCCGGGGTTGGCGGGAAGCGCCGGACTGTAGGCGTCGGCGGGGACGTCCGAGGTCCGGGTCGCACCGACCTGCTGGATTCCGGCCACCCCGCGCAGGGTCGCGGCGAAGGTGCCGGAGGTCGAGTGCGCGACGACGACGCCGATCGCGTCGTAACTCGCGAAGACCGTGCCGCCGTTGGCGGTGACAGCGGTCCTGGCGGCGGCGGTGTCGGCGGGGGCGCTGATGACCAGGTAGGCGCGGGTCCCGGCGGCCCAGCCCGCGGCGATCTGCGGCGCGGTCGCGGCGGCGGGGGCCGCGAGGGCGGTCGTGGTGCCCGGCGCCCCGGCCGGACCGGTGGCCGACTCGGCGGCGAACTTCGCGGAGACGGCGGGGGCGGTGGACGCGGCCGGCGCCGCGGCGGCCAGGGTGGCGGGTGCGGCCAGGGTCGCGGCGGCGAGCAGGGCGAGCGCGGCGGCGGGGCGGCCTGCGCTCCGGGATATCAGGGGTGACACGTGCATCCTCCGATCGACCCGTGCGTGAGGGGATCACACGGGGTTTGAACGCAACATGCCAGAACCGTGAGCATTTGGGGAAGGCCTTACGCATGACTCGTTGTCACAAACGTGTCAACTTTTGATGTCCCACCGATTGCCCCCGTCCGGCACCCGCCCGAAAACGACCACACGCCCGCCGGACGGAGGAGGGAGGAAGCCCGGAGGAAGGGCGGAGGAGACGCCTCGGGGGCGGCGGAGGAGGCGGGCAAGGGAGCGGCGGCCGAGCCCCTCGCCCCGACGGCCCCACCCCCGCCGCGGCGTGGCGATTTGACTGATATCTTCGAAAAGGCCCCAATTCTGCGATTGGCCGGAGACACCTCCCGTCCCCCGGCACGACAGGAGCAGGAATGACCGGTGGACCAGAGCCCATCAGCGAGGTCGCCCGCGAGGCACTCCGGCAGGACCTCGCCGACCTGCACATCGAACGCGAGAAGGTCGCCGCCACCCTGCGGAGCGGGGACGAGGTGGGTGATCCGGCGGACCAGGCCGACGAGTTGCAGCGCGCCACGGAGCTCGACCGCCTGGACCGCCGGATCGCCGAGATCGACGAACGGCTCCACGGGGCAGCCGTCGCGGGACGGCCCAGCACCGACGCGGTCGGCGTGGGCAGCACCGTCACGGTCCGGTTCGAGGACGGCACGGAGATGACCGTCCAGGTCGGCGAGGTCGCCGAGGCGCTGGACGAGACGCTGGTCACGGTCGACAGCCCGCTCGGCCACGCGCTGCTCGGCCACCGGGCCGGCGACACCGTCGACTACGAGACGCCCAGGGGGCGGACGGCCGCGGTCGTCCTGTCGATCGGCGCCGAGGACGGCGGGGTGTGACCTGCGGGGCCGACGGGGTCCCCGCACGGCGGAAGGGTGGAGAGCTTTGAGCACCGACAAGGACGAACAGGCCCCCCGGGACTCCGTGGGGCCCGACGGTCCCACGGAGTCCCGGGTCGGGCCCGTGCCGGAGGGGGAGCCGGAGTTCCGTCCCTACCACCACCCCGCCGCCGCCTGGGGCGCGGCCAAGAGCGTGAGCCGGTTCCTGGTCCGCAAGGGATCGCCGGTCGACAGCCCACGGGCCATCATGCGGATGAACCACGAGAACGGCGGATTCGACTGTCCCGGGTGTGCCTGGCCGGACGACACCAAGGGCCTGCACCTGGACATCTGCGAGAACGGGATCAAGCACGTCACCTGGGAGATGACCCGCAAACGGGTCGGCCGCGAGTTCTTCGCCGCGCACTCGGTGACCGAACTGTCCGGGTGGAGCGACTACGACCTGGAGAACCAGGGCCGGCTGACCGAACCGATGGTCTACGACCCCGCCTCGGACCACTACGTCCCGATCGACTGGAAGGACGCGTTCGAGCTGGTCGGCCGCACCCTGCGGGAGCTGGACGACCCGGACCGGGCCGCGTTCTACACCTCCGGCCGGCTCGGCAACGAGGCGACGTTCCTCTACCAGTTGATGGCCCGCGAGCTGGGCACCAACAACCTGCCGGACTGCTCCAACATGTGCCACGAGGCCAGCGGCCGCGCGCTGCAGGCCTCGCTCGGCACCGGGAAGGGAACCGTCGACCTCCAGGACTGGGAGGCCGCCGACGCGCTGTTCATCCTGGGGGTCAACGCCGCCTCCAACGCGCCCCGCATGCTCACCGCCCTCGCCGCGGCGTACCACCGCGGGGCCCGGATCGTGCACGTCAACCCGCTGGTCGAGGCGGCGGCCACCCGCACGATCGTCCCCCACGACTTCCTCGACATGGGCCTCTACCGCACGACCCGCACCAGCACCCTGAACCTGCAGCCCCGCATCGGCGGCGACATGGCGCTGCTGCGCGGCATGGCCAAGGCCGTCCTGGAACAGTCCGCCACCGACCCCCGGGCGCTGGACCGGGAGTTCATCGACCGCCACACCGCGGGCTTCGAGGAGTACCGCGCACTGTGCGAGGCCACGGCGTGGGAGGAGATCGAGCGGCAGTCCGGGCTGGTCCGCGCCGACATCCTGGAGGCGGCGCGCGTGTACGGCGAGGCCGACCGCAGCATCGTCAGCTGGTGCCTGGGGCTCACCCAGCACGAGCACGGCGTCGACACCGTCCGGGAGGTCGTCAACCTGCTCCTGCTCCGCGGCAACGTGGGCCGCGAGGGTGCGGGTCCCTCCCCCGTCCGCGGGCACAGCAACGTCCAGGGGAACCGCACCTGCGGCATCGACCACCGCCCCACCGACGAGTTCCTGGACCGCCTCGGCGAGGTCTGCGGGATCCGGCCGCCCCGGAAGCACGGCCTGGACACCGTCGGCACCATCAAGGCGATGCACGGCGGTGGGATCTCGGTGTTCGTCGGCATGGGCGGCAACTTCGCCCTGGCCGCGCCCGACACCCCGTACACCTTCGAGGCGCTGCGGGCCTGTGACCTGACCGTCCAGGTCAGCACCAAGCTGAACCGCAGCCACCTCGTGCACGGTCGCCTGGCCCTCGTCCTGCCCTGCCTGGGCCGGACCGAGAAGGACCATCAGCGCCGCGGCGTGCAGAGCACCTCCGTCGAGGACTCGATGAGCATGGTCCACCTGTCGGTCGGCATGAAGCGGCCCGCGTCCCCGCACCTGCTCTCCGAGCCGGCCATCGTCGCGGGCATGGCCCGTGCCGCCCTGCCCGACAGCGCCACGCCCTGGGAGTGGTACGTCGAGGACTACGACCGGATCCGCGACACGATGTCCCGGGCGCTCGACGGCTTCGAGGACTTCAACCGCCGGGTGCGCCTGCCCCTCGGCTTCCGCATCCGGCAGCCCGCCCGCGAGCTGGTCTTCCTGACGCCGTCCGGGCGCGCGGAGTTCTCCGCCGCCGCCCTGCCCGACGTCGTGCCCGCGCCCGGCACCCTGGCCCTGGGCACCATGCGCTCCCACGACCAGTGGAACACCACCATCTACTCCGACAACGACCGCTACCGGGGCGTCAAGAACCTGCGCACGCTCGTCTTCATGAACCGCGCCGACATGCGCGACCGCGGAATCGCCGACCTCGGTCCCGTCGACATCACCAGCACCGCCAAGGACGGCAGCCGGCGTTCCCTCCACGGCTACCTCGCGATCCCGTACGACATCCCCCGCGGGTGCGCGGCCGGCTACATGCCCGAGATGAACGTGCTCTGCGCGCTCGGCGACTACAGCACCCAGAGCGACCAGCCGATCATGAAGCACGTGAAGGTCACCATCGACCCCGCTTCCTGAGCGGGGCCTCGCAGGGGAGTTCCGAAGGGCCGGAGCGGATCGGACGACCGGTCGGCCGGGTGATCCGCTGATCGGGTGATCGGGGCGGCCCCGGACGGACATGATGGCGGTGACACCCCCGTGGCACCACCGGACGCGCAGCGAGGCACAGATGACCGACGCACCCGACGCACCCGACGCACCCAGGACGCCCGGGACACCCGGGGCACCCGACGTGGCCGGCCCCTTCCGGCTCCACCCCGGATCGCCCGACTCCCCCGTGATCCTCCACGTCCCGCACTCCGCCCGAACGGTACCCGCCGACGTCCGCTCCGGAATCGTGCTGGACGACCGGGAGCTCGCCCTCGAACTGGACCACATCACCGACGCGCACACGGCGGAGATCGCCCACCGGGCCGCGCAGGCCGCCGGATCGACGCCCTGGCGGTTCGTCAACCGGCTCTCCCGGCTGGTCGTCGACCCCGAGCGGTTCCCCGACGAGCGCGAGGAGATGCTCGCGGCCGGCATGGGGGCGGTCTACACCCGGACCACCCACCGCGAGGACCTCCGCCCGGCCGGCTTCGACGGAGGGCCGCTGCTCGACCGCTACTTCCACCCGTACGCGGAGGCGATGACGGCCGCGGTCGCCGGGCGCCTCGCGGCGGTCGGCCGCGCGGTGGTCGTCGACGTCCACTCGTACCCGACGAAGGCCCTGCCGTACGAGCTCCACGGCGACGGCCCCCGGCCGCCGATCTGCCTGGGCACCGACGCCCGCCACACGCCCGCCCCGCTGCTCGACGCGGCGCAGCGGGCGTTCGCGGGGTTCGGCGGTACCGGCCTCGACAGCCCCTTCGCGGGGACGTACGTGCCGCTGCGGTACTACGGCGGGACGGCGGACGTCAGCGCGCTCATGGTGGAGATCCGCCGCGACCTCTACATGGACGAGCCCGGCGGGGCGGCCGGGCCGGGCCTGGACGCGCTCGCGGCAGCCCTGGCCCGACTCGTCGACCTGGTCTCCGTCTGACGCCGGGGTCAGCCCCGCAGACGGGCGGTCAGGACCTCCACCACGGCGGCGCGCTGGTCGGCGAGGTAGAAGTGGCCGCCGGGGAACACGTTCAGGTCGAAGCCGCCGGTGGTGTGGGCCGCCCAGCCGCGGACCTGGTCGAGCGTCGCGCGCGGGTCGGCGTCGCCGGTCAGTGCGGTCACCGGCAGGGAGACCGTCGCGTCCGGCGCGGCGCAGTACGTCTCGATGGCCGTGTAGTCGCCGCGCAGTGACGGCAGGATCAGTTCCCGCAGCTCGGGGTCGGCCAGGACGCGCCCGTCGGTGCCGCCGAGCCTGCCGACCTCGGCGAGCAGGCCGTCGTCGTCCAGCAGGTGGACCGTCGAGTCCCGGGGCACGGAGGGCGCGCGGCTGCCGGAGACGCAGAGCCGCACCGGTCCGGCCACCCCGTCGCGCTCGAAGCGGCGCGCCACCTCGAAGGCGACGGACGCGCCCATGCTGTGCCCGAAGAGGGTGAGCGGGCGGTCCGCCCAGCCCAGCAGCGCCTGGTAGGCCCGGTCCGCGAGGACGGCCAGCGAGTCGACCGCAGGCTCCCCGAACCGGTTCTGCCGGCCCGGGTACTGGACGGCGAGCACGTCCGCGTAGGGCGAGAGGGCCGCCGACCACTCCAGGAAGTAGCCGGCAGACCCGCCCGCGTGAGGGAAGATCACGACCCGTGCGGGCGCCGCGTCGACGGGGTGGAAGCGGCGGAACCAGAGGCTCTCGGTGACGGCGGTGTGGCCGGGCATGCGGGGGCTCCCTCTCGGCGGACGGATCGGTCGGTGATCTCTCTCCCCAGTCTCCCCACCCGACCACCCCCGCCACCAGATCATCAGCCGGAGCGGCGCCGTGACGGCTGCCACTTCCGCGCGCCGCCGGATCCCCGGCAGGCCCGCGCCACCGGCCGCCGAGCCCCGCCCGTCCGCGCCGAAGCCCCACCGAGGACGGGGCGAGGACGGGGCGAGACAGCGCGGGACGAGCCGGGACGCGGCGGCCCCGTTCAGGCTCCGGGCGTCGTGCCCGACGGCCCCGGTCCGAACCGTGCCCGCACCGCCCGTGAGCGGGAGGCCGCGTCCAGCAGGAGCACCGACGCGGCCTCGGGCGTGGGCGTCGCGCCGTCGCCGCGGGCGTGCCGGGTGAGCGAGGCGACGAGGCGGTCGAGGCCGCGCCGATGGCGGGCGAAGGCTCGGCGGGGCGCCCACCGGCCGCGGGCCTGCTGCCCGGCCAGGGCGGTGGCGGCGCCGACGTCGAGCAGGACGAGGTGCAGCTCGCGTCCCTGTCGGGCGGCCGAGCGGGCGAGCCAGCGGCGCATCCACGCCCGGCTGCCGCAGTCGTGGACCAGCAGCGGCCCGCCGCGGGAGACCGACCGGCGGAGCAGCCGGACGTGCTCCAGCCGTGCCCACGGCCGGTAGACGCCGTAGGGCAGGCGCGCGGGCATGACGGCGGCGCAGGCCTCGTGGACGGCCCTCGGGTCGACGGTGGCGGCCGACGGCGCCCCGGCGGACCACCGGCGCAGCAACGTGCTCTTGCCGCTCCCGGGCAGGCCGGAGACGACCACGACGGCGTCGCCCGGGTACTCGACGGCGAACGGCTCGCCGGCTTCGCCGCGCAGGTCGACCGGCCCGCGCGGTGCCATCATCACGCCCACGCCCGCCGCCGGCGTCGGCCCCGTCCGGCTGCCGGTCCGCGGCCGGACCGCCGTCGGGCCACCCGCGCCGGTCGCCCCGTCCACGGTGCTCACCGGCGCTCTCCCGGGAGGCCCCCGCCGTCGGGCCGGGGAGACGGGGGTGCCCCCGTCCTCAGCGTGGCGGCGGGTCCTCGGCCCGGATCCGGGGAGCGGCGGAGCGGACGCCGGGACCGTGGACGGACCGCGTCGCCGGTCGGGGCCGCCGGTGGGACTGCCGTGCCTGTGGGGTGTTCCATGATCCTGACCTCAACGCTGCTCGAAGCATCCTGCCCGCCGGGCAGGCGGACGGACTGTACGCCCATCGAGGGCCGGCACGTCCTCGCGTGGCGATCGCACGCCGAATTCGGGCCGAGGAACGGGAACCCGCCCCGGCGAACCGGCCGAGGGCGCGCGTCCGTACCGCAGGACGGGAGGAATCCCCGACCTGGGGGCGGGAAGGGTGCCGGCCCTCCCGTCCGTGCCCGACCCGGCACGATAACAATCCACAACAGTCCACGTCGGAGGCCGGGTCCCCGGTTCCGGCGGCGTGCCGCGGCATGCCGGGGGCCAGCCCCACGAAGCCGGTGCGGTCCGCCGGACCGGCCACCGACGGACCGACCACGGACCGGCGCCTCCGCCGCGACGGCCCGGGCATACCGGGCAGGCGCGCTCTATGGCGGCGGCCGACATGATGGTCCATCAGTTCACCGACCCGCTCGGCACGGTGAGCGGCGGGACGACCGGGGCCGGGCTCGGCACGGCGGGCGCACGGCGGACGGGTGGCGGGTGCACGGCGGTGCACGGCGGGCGGAGGGCTGGACGTGGCGGGGACACTGCGGGAGGCCGCGGGGGCCGGTGCGGGGACGGCGACGTACACCGGGCTGGTCCTGGCCGGGCTGACGCGCGATCCGGGGCGGGTGGCACTGCGTCACGGGGCGGAGGCGCTCACGGCGGCCGAGTGCCTCGCCGGTGTCCACCGGCCGGCCCGGGCGCTGCCGGCGTTCGGCTTCGATCCCGCGCGGTTCGGCGCGGCCGCCGCGCGGATCGCGGCCGAACTGCCCTCGGCCGAACTGCCGGCGCTCGGACGGACCGGCCCGGGCACGGACCTGCTGGAGCCGGCCGCGCCGCTGCCGGCCGAGCCGGTGGCGCCCCGGTTCCGGCCCGAGGACGCGATGGCGGTCCGGTTCACCGGAGGGTCGACCGGGCGGCCGAAGGGGGGCCTGCGCCGGTCCGTCCGCCCGCCGCGGCCGGAGCTGGTGGCCGCCACGGTGCGGACGCCCAGCGCGATGCAGGGCTACTGGCGCGACCCGGAGCTGACCGCCAGGGTCCTCCGCGACGGCCTGCCGGACACCGGCGACCCGGGCAGTCTGGACGGGGCCGGCTACCTGACGGTGGCGGGGCGGCGCGATTCGATGGCAATCGTGGACGCGCACAACGTGTTCCCCCCGACGTCGAGGAACCGCTGCTGGCGCACCCCGCGGTACGGACGGCGGTCATGTTCGCCACGACCGGACCGGACCGGCTCCAGCGGGCGCACGCCGCCGTGACCGTGCTGCCGGGCAGCGGGGTGACGGCTGAGCAGCTGCACCGGTGGGTGCGGGACCGGCGCGGGCCGCTCTGCGACCCGGCGACGATCCTGGTCCTGCCGGGCATCCTCCCCACCGGGACCGGCAAGCCGGACCTCGGGGCCCTGCGGGCGCCGGCCGTCCCACCAGGGGCGCACGTGCCGGAATAGTGCGCCGCCCGCGCTTCGACCGCCCGCGCACGCCACCGTTCGCGCGGCGGACGCGATGCGGAACCGCCCGTGAACACTCGACCTGGCGGGCCGGTCTGCCGATATCCCCGGCGGTACCCTTCGCGCCGCCCTCCAGGAGGCACCTTCCGTGACCTGGCTCCGCGTCCTGACCGCGCTCGGCATCCTCGCCGTGGCGGCCAGCGCCCTGATCGTCTTCGCCCTCTGCACGGCCGCGGCCCGGGGCGACCGCACCGACCGCGGCGCCCCCCGGGGCGGTCTCCGCGAGGACGCCGAGCAGTCCGGACTGATCCGGCGCACGGGCGGGGAGAGCTGACCACCGGTCCGGCCCCCGCCGGGTGACCTCCGGCAGGCACCTCCGCCGACCGTCACCCTCGGTGGCGGCGCCCGGGCACCCGGTACGCCGACCGGTACGCCGCCCGTTCGGCGTCGACATGAGGACACAAGGTGTCCTAAGGTGAACGACGTGTCCTTCGTCGATCCTCCGGCGCACGACACCGACGCGCCGCACGCCCGGCGGCGCGCCGCACCCCGGCGTCCCCGACGGACCCGGTGTCCCCGCACGAAGGAGAAGCACCGTCATGGCCGAGACCCTGACCGCCGCCAAGGCGGACCTGGTCGACCTCGCACACCGCAGGATGCAGAGCGCCATCCCCGACAACGACTGGACCGTCCGCCAGAAGCTCGCGCTCACCTGCCGGATCCTCTTCGACGCCGGCCACGACTCCGGGCTGGCCGGTCAGATCACCGCCCGCGCCGAGCGGCCCGGCACCTACTACACCCAGCAACTCGGGCTCGGCTTCGACGAGATCACCGAATCCAACCTGCTCCTGGTGGACGAGGACCTCAACGTCCTCGAAGGCGGGGGCATGGCCAACCCGGCCAACCGCTTCCACAGCTGGGTGTACCGGGCCCGCCCGGACGTCAACTGCATCATCCACACCCACCCGCTGCACATCTCCGCACTGTCGATGCTGGAGACCCCGCTGGTCGTCTCCCACATGGACCTCTGCCCGCTGTACGACGACTGCGCGTTCCTCGAGAAGTGGCCCGGCATCCCGGTCGGCAACGAGGAGGGCGAGCTCATCTCGGCCGCGCTCGGCGACAAGCGGGCGCTGCTCCTGGCCCACCACGGACAGTTGGTGGCCACGGGCACCGTCGAGGAGTCCTGCACCCTCGCCGTGCTCTTCGAACGGGCGGCCCGGCTCCAGTTGCTGGCCTCCGCGGCCGGCCGGATCCAGGAGATACCGGAGCTGCTCGCCCGCGAGGCCCACGACTGGACCTCCACCCCCAAGCGGGGCCAGGCCAACTTCGCCTACTACGCCCGGCGCGCCCTGCGGGCCGGCCACGGCGACGCACTCGTCCCGCCCGGCTCCCCCCACACCCACGACGCCCACGACACGAACGGCGGTGCCTGAGATGACGAGCCTCACCCTGGAAGGGATCATCGCCTACCCGGTGACCCCGTTCGCCGCCGGTGACGGCGGCGTGGACACCGACGCTCTCGCCGCCCTCGTCGACCGCCTGATCGCCTCCGGCGTCCACGCCGTCGCACCGCTCGGCTCGACCGGCGAGAGCGCCTACCTCGACGACCAGGAGTGGTACACCGCCGCCGAGACCGCGCTGGCGGCGGTGGCCGGACGGGTGCCCTCGGTCGTCGGCGTCGCGGACCTCACCACCCGCAACGCGGTCCGGCGCGCCCGCTTCGCCGAACAGGCGGGCGCGGACGCGGTGATGGTGCTGCCGGTGTCCTACTGGAAGCTGGACGAACGCGAGGTGATCCGGCACTTCACCACGGTGGCCGAGGCCGTCTCGGTGCCGGTGATGATCTACAACAACCCCGCCACCAGCGGGATCGACCTCTCCCCCGAGCTGATGGTCTCCCTCGTCGACCGGGTGGAGAACATCACCATGGTGAAGGAGAGCAGCGGCGACGTGCAGCGGATGCACCGGCTCTCCCAACTCACCGACGGCGCACTGCCGTTCTACAACGGCAGCAACCCGCTGGCGCTGGAGGCGTTCGCCGCCGGCGCGGCCGGCTGGTGCACCGCGGCGCCGTGCCTGATCCCCGAACCGGTGCTGGAGCTCTACCGTGCCGTCCGGGCCGGCGAGCTGGACACCGCCCGCAAGGTGTTCTACCGCCAGCTGCCGGTCCTGGAGTTCATCCTGCGCGGCGGCCTGCCCACCACCGTCAAGGCCGGCCTGGCGCTGCGCGGGCTGGACGTCGGCACGCCGCGCCGCCCGCTGCTGCCACTGGACGAGGAGCGGACCGGCCGGCTGGCCGAGCTGCTCGCGGCGGTCGGCTGACGCCCGTCGCCCCCCGGGACCCGTCCCCGGGACCTCGCGTGAGGGCCGTCGCGTCAGGGTCCTCGTATATCAGGGTCCTCGCGTCAGGGTCCTCGTGTCAGGGCAGGGTGGGAACGCGGTCCGCCGGGCCGGCCGGGTCGTCGTGGATCACCACGAGGACCGCGGCCGGCCCGGCGCCGGTGGAGCGGCAACGGTGCGGCAGCGCCGAGTTGAAGTAGACGCTGTCGCCCGGCTCCAGCCGCACGGTCTGCTCCGGGAACTCCAGCTCGACCGTCCCCTCGTGGACGAAGAGGAACTCCTCGCCCGCGTGGGACTTGAACGGCGAGTCACCCAGCTCGGTCGGCGGGTGCATCATGAACGGCACCATCTGCTTGCCGGTCAGCCCGGTCGCGATGCCCTCGTAGTGCGGGGTCCCCGGGCCGGTGCCCCCCGCCATCGGCGTCCGCTCGCCGGCCCGCACCACGGTCACCAGCTCGGGCTCCACCTCGTCCGAGAACAGCCGGCTGACGTCCACGTCCAGCGCGTGCGCGAGCTTGAGCGCGGTGGAGATCGACGGGTCGCTGAGGCCGCGCTCCACCTTGGACAGGTAGCTCTTGGTCACCCCGACCTTGGCCGCCAACGCCTCCAGGCTGAGCCGGTTCTGCTTCCTCAGCACCCGCACCCGGCTGCTCATCGCGCCACCTCTCGCCCCGGAACGTCCCGGTCCAGTATCCCATCCGCGCCCGCCGCGCCTCCACCGCGCCCGCGCCGCGGCCCTCAGTGCCCTTCGAGGTCGTCCGGGCGGACGGAGATGTGGTCGGGAGCGAGCTCCACGGCCACCCGGTGCTCCATGCCGAGCGCCTCCAGGAACTTCGCCGGCAACTGCACCCGGCCGGTGCGGTCCAGCATCACGTACTCGGTCTCGTTCACCGACTCCTCGCCGTGCTCGTCGGTGAGCGTGCGGCGGAGCACCTCGCTGCTGGTCCGGCCGTCGCGGATCGCGACGGTGCGCCGCACCTCGCCGGCCACCATCGGGTCGTGGGTGACGATCACGACCGTGGCGCCGAGGTCCCGGTTGACGGTGCGGAAGGCCTCGAAGATGCTCGCCCCGGTGTCCGAGTCGAGCTCACCGGTCGGCTCGTCGGCGAGCAGCACGGGCGGGTTGTTGGCCATGCCGACCGCGATGGCGACCCGCTGCTGCTGGCCGCCGGACATCTCGGAGGGGCGCCGGTGGGCGAGGTCGCCGATCTCCAGGGCCTCCAGCAGTTCGGCGACCCGGGCCGCCTGGCGGCGGGAGGCGCTCCGGGTGGAGCGGCTGCCGCTCAGCTGCATCGGCAGGGCGATGTTCTCGGCGGCGGTGAGGAAGGGCAGCAGGTTGCGGGCGGTCTGCTGCCAGATGAAGCCGACCACCTCGCGGCGGTAGCGCAGGCGCTCGCGGGCCGACATCTCCAGCAGGTCGCACCCCGCCACCGTCGCGGTGCCGGCGGTCGGCACGTCGAGGCCCGCCAGGATGGTGAGCAGCGTGGACTTGCCGCTGCCGGAGGCGCCGACCAGGGCGACCAGGTCGCCCTTCCGGATGGTCAGTTCCAGGCCCTGGAGGGCCTGCACCTCGACGCCCTGGGCGCTGAAGATGCGGACCAGGCGGTCGCAGACGATGGCCGCGTCCGCATCTCCGAAGGCCTTGGGCGCGGCGGCGGCACGCGCCCGTTCCTGCAGTTCCTGGAAGGTGGGGACCGGGACGGCCGTCTGTTCCTGGGCGCTGCTGTTCACCGCTGCACTCCTCTCGTCGACGCTGTGCTTCTGTCGCGGTCGCACTGTCGTGCTTCCGTCGTGTGCCGGACCGGGACGCTCATTGCTGGTCCCCCGCCCGGAGTTCGGTGGCGATCTGGCGGCGGCCGGAGACCAGTGCCTCCGCGACCACGCCCGCCGAGACGAGGGCCGCGAGGCCGACCGTCTGGAGCAGGACCGGCGGGACGGCGACCGGCAGGCCGGCCGGGATCGCCGCGCCGACCAGGGTGGACAGGTCGAACGCCGGGCCGAGCAGGGCGACCGCGGCGACCGCGACCAGCCCGCCGCCGACCGCCGCGACCAGCGTCTGCGGCAGGGTCTCCACCAGGATCAGGAAGAGGCCCTGGCGGGGGCGCAGGCCCATCGTCCGCAACCGGGCCAGCAGGGCGGCCCGTTCGGGCGCGGCCCGTACGAGGGTCAGCAGGACCGCGAGCAGGGCGAGCACCCCGGCGCCGAACACGGCGACCCAGAACAGCCGCTCGGCGGACTCCTGGAGCGGATCGTCGCCGAGCTCGGCGACCACGCCCGCACCGGTGCGCACCGTGTACCCGGCGGGCAGTGCGTCCTTCTCGGCCGTCGCGCCGGTGACCCGGCCCTTGGTCGCCGTGGCGGCGATCAGTTCGCGCACCAGCCGCTTCAGCTCGGCCTCGTCGACGGAGCCGGCGGCGAACCAGAGGTTGGGGCGGCCGAGTTCCGGTGCGCGGGCGACGGCCGGCGCGGCGGGGAGGACGACGAACATGCGGCCGTCGCCCTGGAGGGCGGGCGTGCCGTCGACGGTCCCGACCGCCCCGACGAGCAGTTCGCCGCCGCCGGGCAGCCGGAGCCGGTGCCCGGTGGCGTCCCCGGCGAGCTTCTCGGCGAGGGCGGTGGAGACCAGCGCCGGCAACGGGGCGTCGGGGCCCTCGGATCCGCCGGCCAGGACGGCCGGGTCGAACGCGCCGTGGCCGAGCGAGCGGGAGATCGCCGCGTACGCGACCGGATCGGCGACCACGGCGGAGATCCGGGTGGAGCCGCTGCCCGTGCCGAGCAGGAACACCTCGGTGTCGGACCAGACCGGGGCGGCGTCCCGGACCCCGGGGAGCGCGGCCGCCGCGGCGGCGAAGGCGGGTGTGACGTTGACGCCGATCGGGAGCAGGACCGAGGCGTCGCCGCCCACGGTGAGCCGGGCGGCACGGGTCCGGGCCGACTCGACGGCGTCGAGGACGGTGGCCCCGAAACCGGCGGTGGTGACGGCGAGCAGGAGGGCGAGCAGCGGCAGGACGGAGGGTCGCGGCCGGGTGTCGGTACCGCGGGCGGCGCGGGCCAGCCCGAGGAAGCCGACCACGCCGGGCCGCCGGCCCGCGGCCCTGGCGAGGGCCCCGACCAGCAGCGGCTGGATCCGGGCCAGCACCAACCCGCCGGTGAGGGCGAGCAGCAGCGGCGACGCGACCAGCAGCGGGTCCAGGCCGTCGCCGACGGGCGCGACACCGCGCCGCCGGACCTCGGCCACGGCCGCCACGGTGAGGGCCAGCACGGCGAGTTCGCCGACCAGCCGGCGCCGGGCGCCGGCGGCGCGGGGCCGCGACCAGAGGAGTGCGGCGCGGACCGGGAGGGCGAGCAGGGTGAACAGGCCGACGCCGAGCGCGGCCAGGACGGCTCCGCCCCAGCGCGGGGTGGGCAGCAGCCACAGGGCCAGCGCCGTCGCCAGCGCGGCGGCGGGCAGCACCGTGACGGCGCCCTCGCCCAGCAGCCGTCTCGTCACACCGCCGCGCGAGCCGCCGCGGGCCTGGAGCAGCCGGAGTTCGGCCGTACGCCGGTCGGAGGTCAGCGCGGCGGCCAGACAGAGCACCACCACACCGACCCCGGCCAGACCGGCCGGGCCGAGCGCGGCGAGCGGGGCGACGGCCTGCTGCCGGGCGGTGGCCTGGGTGAACAGCTGCGGCAGCTGGGAGTTGATCCGCAGGTCCGGGTGGTGGGTGGCGGCCATCAGCGCGGTCGCGGTGGGACCCGTGAGGTAGGAGGCGATCTCCTGCTGCACCCGGGGCAGTTGGTCGGCGCGCAGGCGGTCGACGTCGAGCGGCAACCGCCAGAAGTCCTGGGCGCCGCTCTCCCAGCCGTCGACCCGGTCGAGGGCGCCCCCGGCGACCATGCCGGTGACCCGCCAGTAGGCGTCCGGGAACTTGCCCGTGGTGTAGGCCAGGCAGGCCTGCACGGGGCAGGGCAGCTCGGTCCAGTACGGGTCCTCCGGGGCCGGGGCGGTGAAGAACCCGACGACCTCGGCCTGGGGTGCCTGGCCGGTGACGGACTCCGTGGTCCGGAGTACGTCACCGAGGTGGATGCCGACGGTGTCCGCGGCGTTCTTGCTGATCGCGATCCGCACGGGGGCGCCCTGCGGGCCGACCTCCGGCCAGCGGCCCTCGACCAGCGTGGTGCGGTCGCCGAGGCCGTTCACGTAGAGCAGGTCCATCATCGGGAGGACGCCCTCGGGCATCGCGAGCCCCGGGTTGGCCAGGGTGCGGGGCTTGCCGCTGCGCGCGCCGTAGACCGGGCCGCCCGGGGCGACGCCGAAGGTCCTACCGGTGTGGGCGGTCAGCTGCGCGGCGGCGTCGTCGAGGTCCTTGGCTCCCCCGCTCAGGCGCGAGGTGGCGAACAGGCTGGTCGCGGCGGGGCCGCGGTCCTTCAGGAACTCGCGCAGCCCCTGGTCGGCCGTCCGGTCCAGGATCCTGGGGAAGGCGGCGGCCAGGAAGACGGTGCCGAAGGCCAGTGCCGCGGTGAGCAGGGCGGCGAGCGGCGTCGCCCGCAGCCTGGTGCGCACCCAGGGCGCGGGGCGGTGGGCGGCGGAGGGGAGGGCGGTCGCCCTGCCCGTGCCGTCCGTTCCGGTCGGGCTGGTCACATCTCCTCCATGTTCCGGAGCCGTTGGGCCACGTCCCGGCGCCGGCGGCCGCCGAGGAGGGCCGAGAGCAGCGGGACGGCGGCGATCACGACGGCCAGGAGCACCGCGGTGCCGACCGGCAGGTCGACCACGGCCTCCGGGACGGGACGGCGGGCCGCCGGGGTGAGCACCACGAGCGGCACGATGAGGTGGACGATCAGGGCGCCGAGGCCGAGTCCGACGAGGCTGCCGAGGCCCACCAGGACGGCCTGTTCGGAGGCCGCGGTGCGGACCAGACGGCGCCTCGGCGTACCGAGGGCGAGCAGCAGCGCGAACTCACGGGACCGTTCGCCCGCCGCGGCGGCCGAGGCGGCGCCGAAGCCGATCGCGGCGAGCACCGTGGTGACGACCGCGATGGCAGCGAGCGCGTTCTGCGGGGCGGCGCTGAGCGGGTCGCCGGTCAGCGCGGCGGCGACCTCCTCGCGCAGTTTCAGGTCCGGCGTGCCGGGGGCGGCGCGCAGGGCGGCGGCGGCCCGGGCGGGTGCCGGGTCGTCGGAGCCGGTGGCCGGCAGCCACCACTCGGCGGGGACGGGGGTCTCCCGGCCCTCGGCGGCGAGCGCCCGGCTGACGGTGGCGAGGTCCAGCAGGAGGGACTTGTCGCCGACGACCGGCAGGGACTCGACGACCGCGCTGATCCGCACCCGCAGGACGGTGGGGCCGACGGGCACCCGGACGGTCTCGCCGACGGCCCCGCCGTTGGCGGTCAGGAAGCCCCGGGTGGCGACGCCGGCGACCTCCTGCGGCGTGCCCGCCGCGGCGGCTCCGGCCGCAGCCGCCGCGACCGGCGTGTAGACGCCCCGGACGCTGCCGGAGGCTCCGTTGACCGGGCGGTAGCGCACCTTGAACAGCTGCTGGGCGTCGGCCCCTCCGAGGCTGCCCTCGGTGGCGAGGACGCCGCTGACCGCGGAGCCGGTGGGGGCCCAGGTCAGACCGGCCGGGACCTCGGCGGGCACGGCGGGAGCGTCCGCCGCGTCGGCGGCGGAGATCCGGCGGACGGTCAGCTCCCCACCGTCCCGGACGTCCGCAGAGACGATCAGCCCCACGACCGAGAGCGGTGCGGACGCCGTGCTGAGCGGGGCGTCCGTCAGGGCGCGCAGGTCGGCGGTGGCGCGGCCCTCGCCCGAGGCGGGGACGCCGATGAGGGGGGCCTGGAAGGTGAGGCCGTAGCGGTCGCGCAGCAGCACCCAGACCTCCGGTCGGCCCTTGGACGGTATGACGTAGCTGTCGCGCGGGTTCTCGGCCTGCTCCCTGGGCACGAACGTGACGTCGGCGTCGATCCGTTGCGGTCGGCCGGGCAGCGGTACTCCGGCCGCCGCCCCGGTGGGCGCGGCCTGGGCCAGGGGGTCGAACAGCGTGTGCGGGTCCTGGTTCTCCAGGAGGTCGGAGCGGACCGGCACACGGTCGGCGAAACCGGCGGCGTCCAGGATGAGCACCTGCCCGTAGCCGTTGTCGGGGAGCGACTGCTCCTGCCGGACGACCGGGAGGACCCGGTCTCCTCCGGGCAGGGCGCTGTAGCGGCTGCCCTGACCCATCGGAGCGGTCTTGGAGTTGTAGATCCTCAGCCCGCCGGCGGTGGTGAAGCTCGCCTGGTCCTGCTGGGAGGTGTTCCAGGTGGCGTGCTGGCCGAGGGCCAGGACGCCGGTGGAGACACCGAGGACGAGGAGGAGGACCGGCCCGCTGGCGCGGCCGGGCCGGCGGGCCAGCTGCCAGCCGACCAGGGCGGGCGCCAGGCCGCGACCGCGGGCGGCCAGCCGGGCACCGAGCCGGGCGGCCAGCGGCAGCAGCCGCAGCGCCAGGAGGGTGCCGGCGCAGAGCGCGAGGGTGGGGGTGGCGACCAGGACCGGGTCCAGGCCGAGCCGGCCGTCGGAGTCCGGGGACAACCCGCCGCTGTACTGCGAGAGTTGGTGGTAGGCGAGCACGGCCAGGGCGAGCAGGGCGAGGTCGGCGCCGGACCGGGCGGCGCCGGAGGCCAGGGCCTGGCGGCGGCCGGCCCGGCGCAGCACGGCCGACCCGGCGCCGCGCAGCACGGCGGGTACGGCGGCGAGCAGGACGCAGCCGAGCGCGCAGAGGACCGAGACCGGCCAGAGCGTCCAGCTGAGACCGGTGTCCAGCGGCACCCGGCGCAGCGGCCCGAAGCCGCCCAGGACGCGGAGCAGCGGCGGGGTGAGCAGGGGGGCGAGCAGCGCAGCGGGCAGGGCGAGCAGCGTCGCTTCCAGGGCGGTGAAGGCGCCGAGCCGGGCGCCGGACGCACCACGGGCGGCGAGCAGGGCGTTCTCGGACTGCTGACGGGTCGCGATCAGGTGGACGACCAGGAGCAGGGCGGCGGCGGCGAGGACGATCAGCTGCAGGGCGCCGATCAGCAGGGTCGACCGGGCGACCAGCGCGCTGGACTCCAGTTCGTCGAGCAGGTCGGGGAGTTCGCTCCGGGCGATCAGGCCGCCGTTCTTCGCGAGCTCGTCGCCCAGCCCGGCGGCCCGGGCGCGCAGGGCGTCGACGGTGGCGGGGGCGGTGCCGGCGAAGTCGGCGTCGAGCAGCCAGCTGCGGCCGTTCTGCGGGACGCCGGCGACGGTGAAGACACTGTCGTCGACCAGCAGGGGGCCGTAGGTGGTGAAGCCGCCGGCCTGGATCTCGCGCCCTTGCAGCGGATCGAGCCGCCAGTAGAGGTCGGCGGCGTCGGTGGCGCGGTAGAGGCCGGTGATCCGCACGGTGAGCGGCGCGCCGCCGTAGCGGTCGGCGAGCCGGACGTCTACGGGCAGCGCCTCGGCGGTGAGGCCCAGCCGGGTCAGGACGGTCTGCGGCACGGCCGCCTGGACGGGGCCGCCCGCGCCGCCGGCGGTGGCGACGGCGGGCAGGGTGCCGGCGAGCACGGTGACGCGCTCCCGGTCGAGGGTAGCGAGGAGGGTGAGGTCCGCTTCCTTGCCCCCGGGCTGGCCGGTCGGCTGGCCGGTGGCCTGGCCGCTCGGCTGCCCGGTGGCCGCACTGCTCGGCCGGCTGCCCGACTGCGTGTCCGGCAGCCCGTAGGAGCGGCTGCGGGCCAGGCTGTGGACGGTGGTGGGGAGTTCGCCGAAGAGGGCGCGGTTGTAGTCCGCGACCGCCGTCTCGTCCTTGGCCCGCTTGTCCAAGCCGTGCTCGGAGTTGACCACCACCGTGGTCCGCGGGTGGCCCGCGCCCTGGAGCGCCTGGCGCTGACCGACCTCACCCACGGTGCGCTGGAACGCCACCAGTGCGGTGAGCACCGCCGTCGTGATCAGTACGGTGAGCAGCGCCGCACTGGCCAGGGGCAGTCGCCCGCGCAAACGGCGCACGACAAAGCCGAGCATCCTGATTCCTCCCCCGGTCCATCATGGTCCCCGCGCCGCTGCCCCTACGGGCAGACTTGTCCCATTACGCGGATGGGCGCCCTCGGCGCACCGATACGGTGATCACCGGCACTTGATCACCGGATAGCGGACGATGCTGTCAGATCCGGCCAAAGAAAGGAAGGGACTTGCGCGAATCATGTAAGTAATGAGCAAATGCTCCGCACCGCAGCGCTGTTGCGGCTGACAACAGGTCAAGCCGCTCGGCTTTTGCGTGACCGATAGCCATGAACACCTCAGCCCTTTGCCCCCGGCAAGGAGCCCCGTAGGAACACCCGAACACCGAGGGGACGTCGTCATGACGCAGCAACCGGTCGGCACCGTCACGGCTCCCATGGTGGCCGTGACCGATCTCCGACGCAGTTTCGGATCCGGTGAGCGCGCCGTCCACGCGCTGCGCGGGGTCAGCTTCTCCATAGGCAAGGGCGAACTCACCGCCCTCAAGGGCCGGTCCGGCTCCGGCAAGACCACGCTGCTCAACCTGGTCGGCGGCCTCGACAGCCCGAGCGGCGGCACCATCACCCTCGACGGCACCGACATGGGAAGCCTCGACGAGGAGGGCCGGCTCGCCCTTCGCCGCGACCGCCTCGGCTTCGTCTTCCAGTCCTTCGGCCTGCTCCCGGTGCTCACCGCCGCCGAGAACGTCGGCGTACCGATGCGGCTGCGGAAGGTCCCCGCGGCCCAGCGCGAGGAGCGCGCCCACACCCTGCTCGCCCTGGTCGGGCTCGCCGACCACGCCAACCAGCGTCCCGGCGAACTCTCCGGCGGCCAGCAGCAGCGCGTCGCCATCGCCCGCGCCCTGGCCAACGAGCCCGACCTGATCATCGCCGACGAGCCGACCGGCCAGCTGGACTCGGAGACCGGCCGCGCGATCATGCAGCTGCTGCGCGCGGTGGTGCGCAGTGAAGGGGTGACCGTCCTGGTCGCGACCCACGACCCGACCCTGATGGAGCTCGCCGACCGGGTGGTCGAGCTCCGCGACGGCCGGATCGTCGAGGAACCCGCCGCCTGAGCCCGGACGCCACCTGCCGCCGGTCCCGCCGTCGGCCACTGTCGGCCGGTGGCGTCCGGTCGCCCTGCCGCCGCTCGGACCGGCGGCAGGGCGACCGACCGGGTGTGGCCACAGCGAATGCCCGCACGGACAAAAGGCCGGGCAGCGCAATGCGCCGGGACGGCAGACCGGGGAATCCGGCCCCACCGGCCAGGAATAGGCAGAGGTCCCGCTCACCAGGGATCCGCCACCGGCGCAGGAATTCCCCGCCGCGCCCGCACAAGGCGAAGCGCACCGAGAATTGTCCGGCCGGCGGGGTCGGGCGACTCCGGCGACGAACCGCGGAGGTGAGCACGGAACCGCCGACAAGCGGGGCTCGCCCTGCCACCCGCAATGCGTCGAGGGCCGCCGATGCCACGAGCACGGTGACCGCGCAACCGCCGGGCGGACCACCCGCTCCTGGCCAAGCTCTCGAAGCTCGGCGGCCAGGGCCGCACGGGCCGTCGGCCGGGCCCTGCCCGCCCTGGGCGTCACCCTGCCGGCCTTCCTCACAGCCGACGTCCTCCCCGGTCTGGTCCGCCGCACCGGCGCGGACCGGTCCGGGCGCTCCGGTCCGGTCCGTGGACACGCTCCCGACGGGTGCGCGGGCATGGCGGATACTGCCCCGAGGACCGACGGAGGGGGCTCGCGGTGGGCTGGTCTTCGAGCCTGCTCGGGTTCGGCACCGGACTGCTGATCTCGACGGTGACGGCGCCGGTGGGTGTCTCGGGAGCGGTGTTCCTCCTGCCGGTCCAGGTCAGCGTCCTGGGGGTGCCGAGCCCCGCGGTGACGCCGACGAACCTGCTGTTCAACGTCGTGGCCGGCCCGGGTGCGCTCCTGCGCCACCGCAGGGCCGGACGACTGGGCGGGCCGCTCACCCGGCTGCTGGTCGCGGGCACCGTTCCGGGTGTCGTCATCGGCGCCGCCGTGCGGGTGTTCGCGGTGCCCGGGCCGGAGGTCTTCCGGCTGCTGGTCGCCGCCCTGCTGCTGCCGCTCGGCGGCTGGCTGTGCCTCCGCACCCTGCGTCCTGCCCGGGACCGCGCCGCCACCGCGCCGACGGCCCGGACCACGACCGGACTCGCCCTGGCCGTCGGTGTCGTCGGCGGGATCTACGGGATCGGCGGCGGTTCGATCCTCGGCCCGGTCCTGGTCGGCCGCGGCGTTCCGATCGCCGAGGTGGCACCGGCCGCACTGGCGTCGACGTTCGTGACCTCGCTCGTGGGTGCCGGCACCTACGCGGCGCTGGCCCTGGCCACCACCGGCGACATCGCCCCCGACTGGGTGCTCGGTCTGTCCTGCGGGCTGGGCGGCCTGGTCGGCGGCTACCTCGGCGCCCGCTTCCAGCCTCATGTGCCCGAGACCGCGTTGAGGCTGCTGCTCGGTGTTCTGGCCGCCGCCGTCGGCCTCCTCTACGCCGTGCAGGGCCTGCGCTGACCGGTGCCCGCCCCGTCGGGGCGAGCGTGGCGGCGAGGTCCTCGCGGCGGCGCCGGGGGCGAGAGGCTCGCGGACGTGTTCACGGCGTGGCGGCAACGGCTGCACGTACGGGTGAACCGACCGGTGGGCCGTGCTGCCCGCCGCCTCGCCGATTCCTCGGCCGCACGGCGGCGACCGCGTCAACGCGGCGTCAAGGCCGCGTCAAGGACGAGGGCGGCCGGATCATGAAAGCGTCAGGGACGGGGACGGAGCGGGCGCGGGCGGGCATACGGTCATGGTGCGAGCCCGGCCGGCGACGGCGCCGAGGACCGGGGCACCGTCCGTCCGTGCCGTCCCTGCCTGGAGGCAGCCATGAACCGCCGTTCACTCGCCGAGGACCCCGAGCCTTCCGAACCCGTCCCGGCCGGACTCCTCCTGGTCCCCGTCCGGCCGGGTCCGCTGGGCCACGCCGCCCGGCTCTTCCGCACGCCCCTCGGCGACCGCACCGCCGTCGCCTTCACGACCGAGCAGCTGCTCATGACCGTCCTGGGCCCCGCCCAGCCGTGGATCACCCTCGCCGAACCCGCCCTGCGGGCCCTCACCGAACCGCTGGGCGTCGCCGTGCTCACCGTCGACCCGCAGCTGGCCGCAGCCGCCGCCCGGCCCCGGCGCGAGGGCACCTTGGAGCGCCCCCTCCTCATCACCCCGTCCTTCGTAGGCGCTCCGGGCCGAGGGCCCGCGCCCGACGTGCTGCCGCACCGGGCCCGCCGGTAGAGCCTCCGCTCCGACGGCCGGCCGGGCGGCACGGCCGGGTGGCCGGCCCGGTGGCACCGCGAAGCGGCAGCCCGAGCCGATCCGCGTCAACATCACCGTCGGCGTCAACCTCGCCGTCGGCGTCGGCAGGCGGGACTTCAGCGCTGCCCGCCCCGAGTTGCGGTCACTGCTCCGGGATGCGGCCGCACATCGCGTTGCCGGGCTCGGACGGGTCGGCACTGATCCAGAACTGCGCCCACAGGAGGGCGAATTCGGGCCGGCTGAGATACCCGTCGCCATCCAGGTCGAGCAGGTCGAAGACGTCGTCGGTCTCCACGCTCCGCCCGTGCCAGATGTCGACGAGGCGGTGGTGCTCGGCGCGCGAGATACGGCCGTCCCCGTTCTCGTCCACGGCGTCGAAGACCGTGTCGGCAGTCGCCGTCACGACCTCCCGCAGGGCGGGGAGCCGGTCGACGAGGGCCAGGAACTCGTCCATGTCGACCGTGCCGTCGTGGTCGGTGTCGGCGACCGTGAGCAGGTGGTCCCACCAGCCCGTCATGAGCGCCTCGACCCTGGCCCCCAGCCCGGTGTCCCGCTGGACGGCCGGCAGCCGGCTCCAACGCTCCGCCAGGGCACCGAAGTCGCTCTGCCGCAGGCAGCCGTCCCCGTCCGCGTCGAACGCGGCGAACACGTTGCGGAGCTTGCGCTGCTGGAACTCGCTGGCCATGGACGGGCCTCCCCTGTGCCGACTGCCCCACCACGTGTGGCGACAGGCTGGTGACTTTAAGTGCGCAGCGCGGGCGTCGCCGGGTTTCGGGGGAAGAACCGAGGACTCCCGGCGCGGCCACCCGGAGTGTGCTACGCATCGCCCGCCGGATCCGGCGCGGCCCGTGACCACCGGGGCGCGGCCCGCCGCCGCGCCGGATCCGGCGGCCACGAAGGGCAGGCTCCCGAGGCGTGGAGCATCGCGGTGGGCCCGGGCAAGCGACATGTTCAGATAAATTGCGTCGCCTTCTGTTCGTATCCGCGACACCCCCCTACAGTGGACCGCGATCCCCCGAGATGTGTCCTTCCCCACATGCCGGTTCACTGGCTCCCGGAACGTCCAGCGCAGCGTGTCCCCCACCGTCGAGCCGGAAGGGCCGGGTCCGTGACGCAGGCGTTCCAGTCCCCCGGCTTCGCCGCGTTGGCGGCCGACCGCGCGGTCGAGACGCGGCTCGTCGACGAACGCTGGCAGGCGGTCGCCTGGGACCTGGGGACGGGGCGGCGCCGGGTGGTCACCGACCGACCGGGGGGCGTCCACCTGAGCGAGATCGAGCCGGACGGCGATGCCATCTGGTGGTTCGACGCCGACGGTGCCGGGGAGGGGCGGTGGCAACGCGAGCCGTTCGCCGGCGGACCGGGCGGCGCGGCACTGCACGGCGTGCCGCACGGGCGGGCGTACGGCGTCGCCTTCGACCGGACGGGCTCGCTCGCGGCCGTGGCCGTCGGTGTCCACGACGCCTCGCACCTCTATGTCGGGCCGCCTGCGGGCGAGGCGCGACCGATCGGTTCGGCGCCGGGGTACCTGGGCCTGGCCGACCTGTCGCCGGACGGTCGACTACTCGCCCTCGGCGGGCGGCCCGACGGGGACGACGCAGCGGTCCTGTGGCCGACGGACGCTCAGGCGGGCAGTCCGTTACGGCTCGCCGGGGACCGGCGACTGCGGCTCTGGCCGATCGAGTTCAACCCGCTCGCCGTACTCGAACCGGAGCTGCTGCTGGTGGTCGAGGAGGACGAGCGGTACACCGTCGCGACCTGGCGGGCGGGCGCGGGGCTGAGCAGGTACCCGAGACTGTCGTTCGACTCGCAGATATCGGCCGGCTGGTACCGGGGGCCGCGCGGGGTGCTGATCCAGCACGAGCGGGCCGGGCGGAGCCGGCTGCTGCTCGCCGACCTCGACCCGCCGGTGGGGCCGGGGGCAGCGCGGCCGGGGCCTGCGGGCCGGGCAGCGGTGGGCCGGGCAGCGGTGGGCCGCGGGATGGCGGGCCAGGGGGTGAATGCCGACCAGGAGCCGGCCGAACAGGCCCCGCCCGCCCGGGAGATCGACACACCCGGCGGCACGATCCACGACCTCTCCTGCGCCCCGGACGGCACCCTGCACTGCGTCTGGAGCCGGGAGTCGACGCCGCCCCGCCCGCTGGTCCTGCGGCCCGGCACGGAGGTCGCGGACCACACCGATCCGGAGCAGGGCGACACCTCCCGCAGCCGGCGCTGGACGCCCCGGCCGTACGGGAGAATCCACAGCTTCGTCAGCACCCCCGTCGGCGGGGGCCCGTGGCCGACCCTCTTCCTGGTGCACGGCGGCCCCGCCACCCACGACCGGGACTCCTACGACCCGCGGGTGAACGCCCTGGTGGGCCACGGCTACGCGGTGGTGCGCACCAACTACCGCGGTTCCACCGGCTACGGCGCCCGCTGGCAGCACGAGTACGGCCACCGGGTCGGGCTGGCGCAGATCGAGGACCTGGCCGCCGTCCGCGCCGAGCTGGTCGCCGACGGCACGGCGCTCGCGGAGCGCACCGGCCTGTGCGGATTCTCCTGGGGCGGCTACCTGACGCTGCTGGCGATCGGTGCGCAGCCGGAGCTGTGGTCGCTCGGCATGGCCGCCCAGCCGATCGCGGACTACCCCGCCACCTACCGCACCACCACCCCCGCGCTGCGCGAGCTCGACCGGCAGCTGTTCGGCGGGACCCCGGACGAGGTGCCCGAGCGCTACCGCGCAGCCGACCCGCGATCCTACGTGCACCAGGTCCGCGCGCCCGTCCTGCTGGCCGCCTCCCGGACCGACGAGCGGTGCCCGCCCGACCAGGTGGCCCGGTACGCCGCGGACCTGCGCCGGCTGGCGGTGCCGCACGAACTGCTCTGGGTGGACGGCGGGCACTACAGCAGCCGGACCGCCGACCACCGATCCGTGCTGGCCGCGATGGTCCGGTTCGCCGGGCACGCCTGGCCGGCACCGCTCCCCCGAGCACCCCGGGGCGGTCGTCCCGGGGTACCCGCCGATCTGACGGAAGGAGGTGAACAACCATGAAGCGACGCAGCATCCAGAACGACCCGATCAGCACCCCGGAGCGTGACCGGGGCGCCGTCGTGGTCCAGAACTTCGCGCTCGACATCACCAAGGCCACAGCGGTCGCGCCTGCCCTCAAGGGGCAGCCGAAGCCGAAGCCGGAACTCAAGGGCAAGTGACCCACGGTCGCTCCGGGGCATCTGCGGTGCCCCGGAGCGACACCTCGCCGACCGCCTGCGGACAACAGAAGTGGCCATCATGCGTATCGTCCTGCTGCACATGCCCTGGGGCGCGATCGACGTGCCGTCGCTGGCGCTCGGGATCCTGCACACCGCCGCCGCACGCGCCGGCCATCAGGTCGAAGTGCGGTACGCCAACCTGGACTTCGTGGACTGGGCGGCCTCGACCGCGGGCTTCGGCGTGGACGACTACCAGTACTTCTCCGAGAAGTCCTACTTCCAGGGCGCGGGCGACTGGGCGTTCGCCGGTGCGCTGTACGGTGACGACGGCCCGGCCCCCGGCGTCGACGGCGGCCTCGACGGCGACGGCAACGGCGCCGGCGACAGCGATGTCGAGTTCGCGAGCTACTTCGAGCACCTCGCCGCCAACGGCGCGAGCGAGCAGGACATCGCCCTGACCCGGGCCACCCGCACGATCGCCCCCGCCTTCATCGACCGACTGGTCGACGAGCTCGCCGCCGACCCACCGGACCTGGTCGGCTTCACCACCACCTTCCAGCAGAACACGGCGAGCCTCGCCGCCGCGAGGGTGCTCAAACAGCGGTGCCCGCAGGTGCGCACGGTGTTCGGCGGCGCGAACTGCGACGGTCCGCAGGGCGCCGCGCTGCACCGCAACTTCCCCTTCCTGGACTACGTGGTGCGCGGCGAGGGCGAAGCCGCCTTCCCGGCGCTCCTGGAGGGCGGCGACCTCTCCGCCGTCCCCGGGCTGTGCTGGCGTGACGACTCCGGGACGTCGACCGCCAACGAGATGACGAAGCGCCCGCTGCCGCCCTCGGCGATCCTGACGCCCCGCTACGACGGCTTCTTCGAGCGGCTCGACGCCTCCGTCGCGGCCGGCTGGGTCGATCCCAAGCTGGTCCTCGAAGGCTCCCGGGGCTGCTGGTGGGGCGAGAAGCACCACTGCACCTTCTGCGGGCTCAACGGCTCCTCGATGGAGTTCCGCTCCAAGCCGCCGGCGGACTTCCTCGCCGAGGTGCTCACGCTCGCCGAACGCCACCAGCTGCTGGACGTCTACGTGGTCGACAACATCCTGGACATGGGCTACTTCGACACCGTCCTGAAGTCGCTGGCCGAACTCCCGGTCGATCTGCGGCTGCACTTCGAGATCAAGGCCAACCTGCGCCGCCACCAGTTCCAGCTTCTCGGCGACTCGGGCGCGGCCCAGGTGCAGCCCGGCATCGAGAGCCTGAGCACCCGGGTCCTGCGGATCATGGACAAGGGGGTGACGGGCTGCCAGAACGTCCGCGCGCTGCGGGACGCGCAGAGCGCCGGGGTCTCGGTCAGCTGGAACTACCTCTACGGCTTCCCGGGCGAGCAGCCGGCCGACTACGAGTCGGTGATCGGCCAACTTCCCGTGCTGCACCACCTGGACCCGCCGACCGGGGCGGGACGGATCGCGATCGAGCGGTTCAGCCCGTACTTCGACCGCCCCGAACTGGGCTTCGCGATCACCCGGCCGGCCTTCCAGTACCGCGCGACCTATCGCCTTCCCGAGAGCGAACTGGCCCAACTGGCGTACGTGTTCACCGCACCGCCGCGCGGGATCGGCGGCGACCTCGCGGAGCGTCTGAGCGCGGCGGTGGACACCTGGATCGCGCGGTTCCCCGACAGCCGGCTCAGCTACCGGGACGCGGGCGGGCGCATCGTGCTCGTCAACACCCGGCCCGGGTACGACTGGCGGGTGGTCGAGCTGACCGATCCGGTGGAGCTCGCCGCCTTCCGGCTGCTGGCCCAGCCCCGCTCGACCGCCACGCTGGCCGCCAAGGTCCCCGGCGGCGCGGCGGCGGTCCAGCCCGTGCTGGAGCGCTTCACCGCGCTGGGCCTGCTGTTCCACGACGGGGACAGCTTCCTTCAGGTCGCCGTCGAGTCCGACAACCAGGTGCTGATGCGGATGCAGCACCGGCACGGCCCGGCCGCCGCCCGTCCTCGTACCGAGGAGGTGCTCGATGCCGTCACGATCGGCTGAACGGACCGACGCCGCCTGGCGCGCAGCCGACCCGGAGGTCGAGCTCTGGCTCGACTACGACCCGGCCGCCAGGGAGTTGCCGGGCTTCGCGCTCGGTCGCCGCACCCTGTCCGGCCCGGCGCAGGCGGAGGTGACCGAGCTGCACCGCGCCGGGGTCCGCTGCCTGCGGCTGACCGAGCCGGTCCGGCTCTGTGCGGACGCGCCGGCGGCCTCAGCGCGGGCGCTGATGCTGCTGCGCGAGGCGACCGGACAGGGGTTGGCCGTGCTCTGGCAGGCGGTCTGCACGGACGGCTGCGCGGCGCAGCGCCGCTTCCACCACCTCTACCCGCCCGAGCGGTTGACCGGCGCACCGGAGGACGTCGTCGCCGACTGGCGCGCCACGTACTTCCCGAGCAAGTGCGTCTTCCGGCGCGGGCCCGGCTTCGTCGAGGTGCGCGACCGCCGGTTCGGGATGCTGGAGCTGTTCACCATCGACGAGCCGGGCCACCTGGCACAGGTGGACGCGCTGGCCGAGGGTGTCGAGATCGGCCGGCTGCCGGACGCCGTCCACCAGGACTTCGCCGTGGCCGGTCTGATCGCCGAACAGGCGGGCCGCGCGTGGTTCCTGCCCATGCGGGTCCGCCGCTGGCCCTTCCCGTCACTGACCGTGTAGTTGCGAGAGTTCGAGTCCGAGGAGAGATCCATGACCACCGCGGTCGACGACGCCGCCTCACGGATGTCCGCCTTCATCCGCGACCCCTACCCCACGCTCGCCCGGATCCGCGAGGCCGGCGCGGTCTCCGTCGTGGAGTTCGGCGAGGGCCTGCCGGTCTACCTGGTGACGCGTTACCAGGACGTCCGGGCCGCGCTGATGGACCCGCGGTTCGGGCAGGACGTCCGCCGCAGCCAGGCGATCGCGAGCGGGCGGGGCTCCGGCCTGACGCTCGGCTCGGAGGTCATCCACATGCTCAACAGCGACCCCCCGGACCACACCCGGCTGCGCCGGCTGATCCAGGGCGTCTTCACCCGCCGGCGCGTCGATCAGATGCGACCGCTGGTCGAGCGCATCACCGACGGCCTGCTCGACGGGCTGCGCGGGCGGGAGACCGCCGACCTGGTGACGGACTTCGCCTTCCCGCTGCCGATCATGATCATCTGTGAGCTGCTGGGCTTCCCCCCGGAGGACATGCAGGACTTCCGCACCTGGTCGACGGCGATCCTGACCCAGGGCGGGGACATGTCGTTCCACCAGGCCACCACCGAACTCAACGACTACTTGCGGGAGTTGATGAAGGACCGACGGGCGGCGCCGCGCACGGACATCCTGACCGACCTGGTGCAGGCGTCCGACGCCGGCGAGCTCACCGAACAGGAGGTGTTCTCGATGGTCTTCCTGCTGCTGATCGGCGGTCACGAGACCACCGTCAACCTGCTCGGCACCGCCACCCTGGCACTGCTCCACCACCCCGACCAGCTCGCCCGTCTGCGCGCCGACCCGGCGACGATGCCGGTCGCGATCGACGAGTTCCTGCGCTACGAGTCCCCGGTGAGCATGGCCACACTGCGGTTCACGAACGCCGACGTGACGGTCGACGACGTGGAGATCCCGGCGGACGAGCTGGTGCTGCTCTCGCTCGGCGCGGCCAACCGGGACCCGGCCCGCTTCACCGATCCCGACCGGCTGATCCTCGACCGGGGCGATCCGGGCCACCTGGCCTTCGGGCAGGGCCTGCACCGGTGCCTCGGTTCCTTCCTCGGCAAGCTGGAGAGCGAGGTCGCGCTGACCGGCCTCCTGGAGCGCTTCGAGCGGATCGAGCTGGCCGCCGCGGAGGAGACCCTGCCCTGGCGCAACACCATCATGCTGCGCGGCCTGGAGTCGCTGCCCGTCTCGCTCGATGGCTAGCGGCGCGGGGACGGGCGGTACGGGGGCGGGCGGCGCGGGGACGGGCGGTACGGGGGCGGGCGGTGCGACGGGGCTGTTGCGGTTCCGCCCCCGGATCGGCGTCGCGCCGCTGCGCTCGCGCGGTTACCGGCTGCTGGTGATCGGGCAGGGCACCTCTGAGTTCGGCAACGCGTTCCAGGTGGTCGCCCTGCCACTGCTGGTCTACTCCCTCGCCGGCGGCGCCCGTCAGTTGGGCCTGGTGGTGGCCGCCTACGGCGCGGGACGGCTGGCCGCCACCCCCCTGGGCGGGGTACTCGCCGACCGGTTCGGCGCCTGGCGGGTGATGCTGGCCGCCGACCTCGTCCGGCTGCTCGCCACCGCCGGGCTGTGCGCGGTCGCCGCCGGCGGGGCGGCGGAGTTCCTGCTGATCGGCGGGCTCGCGCTGCTGGTCGGCCTCGGGGCCGGGGTGTTCCTGCCGGCCGCCTGGGCGATCACCCCGACCCTGCTGCCCGCCGAGGACCTCCACGCGGGCAACGCCCTCAGCAGCACGGTCACCTTCGGCGCCGGTCTGCTCGGTCCGGCGGCGGCCGGCCCCCTGGTCGCCTGGCTGGACCCGGCCGCCGCACTCGGCCTGGACGCGGCGACCTTCGCCGTGTCGACCGTCACGCTGCTGCTCATCGGCCGCGGCAGCCTCGCCGCACCGCCCCGACCGATCTCCGAACGTTCGTCCGTGCCGAGGAACTTCCGCGCCCTGCTGCGGGAATCGCCACTGCTGCGCGCGGTACTGACGGTGACGGTGATCGCGAACCTGACCGTGGGCGGCGCCACCAGGGTCGCCCTGCCGACCCTGGCCACCGACGGCTTCGCCGCCGGTGCCGTCGGGCTGGGCATGCTGCTGGCCGCGTTCACCGGCGGCGCCCTGGTCGGCGGCCTGTTCGCGGCCGGTCTCACGGAGTTGCGCTCGCGGGGCCGCACGGCGATGCTCTCCGGCCTGGTGATGGGTGCGGCGATCGGCCTGGTGCCGTTCACCGGCCTCGTCGGCGCGGTGCTGCTGCTCTGCGTGGCCGGCGGCGCCAGCACGGTGACCAACGTCCTGGTCGTCACCGGCGTGCAGAAGAACACCCCGCCCGCGCTGCTGGCCCGGGTCATGGCGGCCATCACCTTCTGCGCGCTGGGGGTCTTCCCGCTGTCGGTGATCGCGGCCGGCGCGGCGGTGGAGGCGTTCGGGAGCCGGGGGGTGTTCGCGACGACCGGGCTCTGCCTCCTGGGCGCGTTCGGGTACGCGCTGACCAGGCGCGAGATCCGCGCGCTGTGAGGCCACCACCCCCGCCGGCGTCGACCGCCCCCCGCCGGCGTCGTCAGTCGACCGGAGCGGTTTGCCCGGCCCTCCTCCTCACCGCGTACGGCAGGAACTCCCTCGACGGCGAGGGCGGCCCGCCGGGGCCGCGGATGTGAACCCGCCGCCCCTCGGCCCCGGCCGGTAGCCACCTTTTTGTGCGTACTGGGCAACGACGTGCGGCGCGACGAGACTGGTCCCCAGGAGGACGGAAGGAGATGACAGCAGGTCAGGAGGCCGACAGTTCGACCTGTCCGACCTGTCCGACCCGCCCGGCCTGCTCCGCCGTCATGCGGTCGAGGCGCTCGTGGCCCAGGTCGGAGACCGGGCCGAGGGCGTCGGAGAGCCGGCGGCCGAAGTCGGTCAGCGAGTAGACCGTCTTCAGCGGAAGGACGTCGTGCACCTCGCGGTGCACCAGGCCGTCGGACTCCATCTCACGCAGGGCCTGGGTGAGGACCTTCTCGCTGATCCCGGGCAGCCGTCGACGGATTTCGGCGGGGCGCTGCGGTCCGGCCTCCAGTAGCCAGAGCAGGGACGTCTTCCACTTGCCGTCGATCACGGCAATCGCGGCGGTCACCCCGCACACGTTCGGGTTCACGGCCTGGCTGCGCGTCATCTCTTCCCCCCGGGGTCGTCGTTGTCCACCACCATGTCTACAGGAGATGAAGTATGCCCACCAACCACACCCGTCCCACCGTCACCGTGCTCGGCCTCGGGCCGATGGGACGCGCCCTGGCCGGTGCCTTCGTGGACGCCGGCGTCCGCACCACGGTCTGGAACCGCACCCCCGGGCGGGACGCCGCGCTGGTCGCCCGGGGCGCGGTGAGCGCGGCCACGGCGGAGGAGGCCGTGGCGGCGAGCGAGCTCACGGTCATCTGCGTGGTGAACTACGACGCCTCGGACGCCGTGCTGCACCGTGAGGAGGTCGGGGCCGCGCTCAAGGGCCGGGCGGTGGTCAACCTGACCGCCGACTCGCCGGACCGGGCCCGGTCCACGGCCGCGTGGGCGGCGGAGCACGGCGTCGAGTACCTGGACGGCGCCATCATGACGCCGGCCCCGAGCATCGGCACGCCGGAGGCGGTCTTCATCCACAGTGGGCCGGCCGACCTCTACGAGCGGTACGCGCCGGTGCTGGCGGTGCTCGGCGGTACCCACACCCACCTCGGCGAGGAGATCGGCCGGGCGGCCGGCTTCGACATCGCGCTGCTGGACATCTTCTGGACGACGATGGCCGGGTACGTGCACGCGCTGGCACTGGCCAGGGCGGAGGGGATCAGCGGGCGGGAGCTGGCGCCGTTCGCCCAGGGGATCGGTGCGATCCTGCCGCCGCTGTTCGCGGAGTTCGCCGAGGATTTCGACAGCGGCAGCTACTCGGGCGCGATCAACCCGCTCACCTCGGGGGTCTCCACCATGGCCCACGTCGTGCACACCGCGGAGTCGCACGGCATCGAGTCCGGGGTGATGCGCGCGGCCGAGGGTCTGGTCCGCCGGACCATCGCCCTCGGCCACGGCGAGGACGGGGTGAGCCGCCTCGCCGAGGTGCTGGGCCGACGCTGAACCCCGGCGGACCGGCCCCCGGCCACCCGCGCGCGACAGCAACCCCGAGGGCCCCGGACCCGAGCGGGCAGCACCACCAGCTCGGCGAGGAAGACCGGGCCGACCCCACCGGCCCGACCCTGCCGCGGCCGGTGGCCGAGCGGAAAGGCCCGTGCCGGGCGGAGGTCCGACCTCCGCCCGGCACGGGCGTGATGCGCGGGTCGGGTCTCAGACCGCCGTGGTGACGCTGAGAATCCACCGCTGGTTCGCGCCGCCGTGGCAGGACCAGATGCCCAGCCCGGTGCCGTTGGTGGTGTCCCAGCCCGGGATCTCCAGGCAGCGCTGGGCGAGCGGACTGTACAGCTCGCCGCTGGAGCGCAGCGTCCACTGCTGGCCGCGGGCCCCGACGCACTCGGACATCGCGACCGGAGAGCCGTCCCCGGCCCCGCTCTCGGGAACGGAGAGGCAGGCCGCGCCGGACCGCACCGTGCCGTCCGGGGCGAAGGTGAGCTTCTGGTTCACCCCGGCCCAGCAGTTCCAGACGGCCGGGCGGTGGCCGTCTGCGGTCGTCCCCATGCTGTCGAC
Source organism: Kitasatospora sp. NPDC127035 (assembly GCF_042726075.1). NCBI lineage: Bacteria > Bacillati > Actinomycetota > Actinomycetes > Kitasatosporales > Streptomycetaceae > Kitasatospora > Kitasatospora sp. NPDC127035. The sequence continues at coordinate 53,386 of NZ_JBHXDN010000011.1, forward strand.
GCACTTGCTGCCGTTGGAGGCGGAAACCAGCTGGTAGCCGACGGGCCGGTTGGGAACGCCGAGGTTGACGCGCCCGGAGAACTGCGGAAGGCCGTTCGCCGCAGCCGCGCCGCGCAGGACCGTCAGGGTGCCGTCGGCGGCGACCACGTACAGGTCCGGGTGGCCGTCGCCGTCGACGTCACCGGGCGAGTCGACCTTCGGGAAGGCCGAGGAACTCAGACCCAGCGGGAGGACCTCCTGCGCACCGGCCTGCTCGGCCGGGATCCCGGCGTCCCACTTCTGACCGGCGCTGCCGTCACAGTTCCGGATGGCCAGCACGCCGCCGACACCGGTCGCACCTCCCTCCACACCCAGGCAGAGGCCCGAGTGGGGGTTGCGCAGCGCGCCGGTGGACGCCTCGGGCACCCACTTCTGGTTGGCGCCGTTGTTGCAGTCCCAGAGCACCAGCCTGGTGTCGTTGGCCGTGGCGCTGAACGGGACGTCCACGCACTTGCCCAGCACGTGCAGCGAGCCGTCGGTGCCGAGGGTGAACTGCTGGTTTCCCGCGCCGGCGGCGCAGGTCCAGTTGAGCAGCGCGGTCCCGTTCCCGGTCAGGCTGTGGTCGACGTCCCCGCACAGGCCGGACAGCCCGGAGGCCAGCAGCCGGCGAACGGGCGCCGCGATCGTCGCGGTGGGCGTGCCCTGGGCGTCGAGCGACAGCGGGTAGGTGTGGATCGCGCCCGTGAGGTCGTCCCGGGCCCACAGGGTCGGGGTGGAGCCGACGGAGCCGGGCGGGAGCAGGGTCACGCCGGACCAGTCTCCGGTGCCCAGATCGGTTCCGGTGGCGAACAGGCAGCCGCCCAGTGTGCTGCCGGGGTAGTAGCGCAGCCTGCCGTTCTCCACGGTGATCAGGTTGGGCCGCTTCGCCACGTTGCCGTTCGGGGCCGTGGCGACCATCTGGGTCAGGTGGTTCCAGGTGCTGTCGATGCCCTGCGCACAGGTCGACGAGGTACCGATCGGGGAGATCGCGCGGCGGCTGAAGTGCCCCGCGATGCCGGGCGGCACCGCGGTGGCGTCGTTGTAGTAGACGTAGAGCTTGCGGGTCGCCCTGTTGAAGGCGATCAGGTCGTCCTGGCTCCCCTCGCTCACCGAACCCCGGTGCGCCACCAGGTAGTTGTTCCAGCTGTCGTGCTCGGGGCTCTGGTCCTGGGTGGAGGCGAGCCCGGGCTTGGCGGTGAAGTCGCTGTTGCCCGGCACCAGGGTCAGGGTGCCGTCGGTGGCCTGGGAGAGGAAGTCCGGGGTGCCGTCGGACGTCACGTCACCGGGGCTCACCACGTTCGCCGGGTTCCACGGAGCGTAGAAGTCGTACCGGGCTGCCTGCTGCTGGGTGTTGCCCGCGGCGTCGACCGCGCGGACGAACAGGGTGTGGACGCCCCAGTCGTCACGGTTGAGGTTCACCGGGATGTCCGCGACGGCGGTCCCGTCGGCGTCCGGCCACACCCACATGGTGTTGGCGCCGGCCGGCGGGATGTTGTCGTCGAGCGCGTACTGGAAACCGCGCACGCCGCTCTTGACGCACGCGGCGCGGTTGCATCCGCCCGGGGTGGGGTCGTTGCTGCTGACCCTGATGGTGAGGTTCTGGTCCCCGGCGTGGGCGGTCGGCGTGAGGCCGCTGCCCAACGGTGGGAGGACCGTCGACCGCTCGAACTCGGCGAGCGACGGCGGGGTCAGGTCGACGCCGAAGTAGCAGTACGCCGAATCCGGCCCGTTCAGCAGACCGTCGGTCGCCCGGGCGTTCCACCCGTACTGGTGGCCGTCGGAGACCGGGCTGCCGATGTAGGCCTGTGCCAGGCCGCCCGACCCGATCGGCTGGCTCGCCGGCCAGCCCACGTCCGCAGGGTTGCCGTTGCCGTCGGCGACCATGTTGTCCCAGACGTGGAAGCCGACGACCAGGTTGGTCCCCGGCATCGGCGTGGTGGCGCGCGCGTTGAGGATGATGTTGGAGGAGTTGCCGGCCATGCTGGTCATCCCGATCCAGCCGGGCTGCCCGCCGCCGCACGCCGGCCCTCCGGGGTTCTGCGAGTCGGGGGTGGTGGACATGTCGTAGGGCCGGTCCGGCGCGATGTCGTAGTTCGCCTCGACGTACGGGTTGGTGTTGAACCGCATGAACCCGAGGTTGCCCGCGACCTTGGACTCGTTGCCGAACAGGCCGACGGTCCACCGCGGGATCTGCTGCTGGGCGACGGTCCGCATGGCGTCGGTGACGTTGAACACCACCGGCTTCCAGCCGCCGCAGTCGAACCAGGCGCTCTTGGGCCACTGGGTCTCGAAGGACATCTCGACGTTCTGCGGCTGGTGGTTCCAGTCGGTGCCGCCGCCGATGCCCTCGCGCATCCACTTCGCCGTCACGGGCGCGGTGGCGTTGCAGTCGTGGTTGGCGCCGTACGTCTCGTACATGATGAGTTTGGCCTCGTTGACGACCATCCGGTTGGTCATCGCGCCGGTGTTGAACTCGTAGTACGACCGCTCCAGGCCGCGGCAGGTGGCCGCGTACTGCTGGTAGCCGACGCCCTGGCCGTTGGCCTGCGGGATGTCGTACTGCGGGGCGCCGGCGCACCCCTCCATGACCTGGGCGAAGTGGTTGGTGCCCATCGGCCCGGTCGGCGTCCATGACGGGTCGATGTACAGCGGCCAGGTCGTGCCGTCCCCACCGAGCAGGCCGGTGTCGGGGGTGAGGGTGACGCCGCCCGGCTCGGCCTTGACGGCGACCGGCCGGACCGTGGCCCCGTTGCCCGGCCCCGCCGAGGACGAGACCGGCCCGCCGGTCGCCGCGGAGTGGGCGACGGCCTCGGTGTCGTCCGGGCCGGCGGCCGGGGCCGCCGCCCTCGGGGCCGCCCCGCGGGCGGAGGCCGTCGCGTCCGCCGAGGGACCGGAGGAGCCGGCGGGAGCGGCGGGGGCCGTCGAGGAGTCCCACATCACCGGAGTGGGGGCGGTGAAGACCGACGTGCCGTCGGCGGCCTTCGCGGCGAGGCCGCCCGCGGCGTCGGCCTCGACCGTGAGGTTCCCGCCCGCGGTGCCCATCCGCAGCGCCTTCAGCCCGGGGTTGGCCGCGGCCTCGGCGTCGCGGACGACCAGGACCTCGCGGACCGCACCCTGCTCACTGACCGTCACGTCGAGGTCGACCCCGGGCAGGACGTTCGCGTACCGCGCGCCGGCGCCGGTCACCACCGGCTCGGGCAGGTCGAACGGAAGCGAGAGCGCGAGGCTCCGGCCGTCCGTGTCCGTGAGCGTGGCCAGCGGCCCCTTGCCGCCGCCGGACAGGACGACGCCGGACGGGGTCGCCTTCGGCGACCAGTTGCCGTCGGCGTTCCGGGCCAGCCCGGCGTCCACCGGCGTCCAGGCGCCGCCCTTCTTGACCCGGGCGGCCTGCAGATAGCTGGTGAGGGTGATCCGGCCGTCCGGTTGCGCGACGGTGAGCGAACTCCCGGTGGTGAGCTCGTCGACGGTCACGGGCTTCCCGGTGGCCTTGGCCTTGAGCCGGGCGGCCTGGAGCGGCCCCCCGGCATCCGGGGCCGGAAGTGCCCCGGGGCGGACGGTCTGTCCCGGTTGCACAGCAAACGGGCGGTCATCAGCGAATGCCGGAACGACGTTTCCGAGCGCGAGTCCGCCGAGCGCGGATATGACGGCAAGGCGGGCCGTCAGCCCGCGCGTCCGAATTCGGCAGAATCGGATGGGTTTCCCCACGGGTTATCCCTTTCAATGAGCTGAATCAGCATCAGAACCCTGCGCGAACAAGGTCGCACGGTGACCGTCAGGCGAACAGGGACTTGACATCGGTGGAGCTCCCCCTTTCACCGACGGCGTCGAACCACCTGGTCAGGTGGGCCTCGCGAAGGGTATTGCGCGGTTCGCACGTCTGGCAATACGGTTCCCGCGCCGCAATCCTGTGGTGCAACGGGTCGTCAATTGTCTTTACTCGTCCAGGAACTGTTCTCAAGTGGGGGGTATGGTTAGTGCGCACTAGATTGCGCCGGTTCGTCTCCGCCGCCGGTGGGGGTCGCCGACGAAGCAGGGTGGCCCCGGTGGCCGCCCTGACCGTGGCGATGTCCCTTCTGGCGCCGATGGCGGGCGCCGAAGGCGTCGAAATCGTCGGCGGTTACCGCAACGACAATCCCGGGCAACCGGAGAAACCGCTGCCCCCGCTGCCCCGGGTGTCGGGCAGCAACGCGGACGGGCCCGGCCGTCCGGCGCTTCCCGCCCAGCCGGGCGCCCGGGACCTGACGGCCTACAAGCCGTCCCCGGCGCAGTGGCCGGTCGAAGCCTCGGCCACGGTCCGGCTCGGTGCCGCCGGTCCGGCGGGCACGCGGCCGGCCCCGCCGCGCTCCGCCGATGCCGGGGACAAGGTGCGGGCCGGCTCCACTCCGGTCCTCGTCGGCCCGGCCCCGGCCCCGGCCGGTGAGCGGCCGAACACCGCGGCCGAGGCGCAGGCCGGCGCAACCGGTACGGACCGTACGGACGGCGCCGCAGGTACGCCGTCCTCGGTCGACGTCAGGGTCGCCGATCGGGCGAAGACCCAGGCGGCCGGCGTCGACGGCCTGCTGGTCGGCCTGGCCCGGAGCGACGGCCGCAGCGAAGCGGGCGACGTCTCGGTGAGCCTGGACTACGCTTCGATCGCCCAGGCCTACGGCGGCGGCTGGTCGTCCCGGCTGCGCCTGGTGGCCCTTCCGGCCTGTGCCCTGACGACGCCCCAGGTCGACGCCTGCCGTGTCCAGGCCCCGGTCGAGCACACCAACGACCCGGCCGCCCGGAGGATCAGCGCGACGGTGACCCTGCCGGCCGCCGAATCCGGGACCGGTTCCGCCGCCCGCAACACGACCGCGTTCGCGGCGCCGTCCTCGGACCAGGCCGGCCCGGCCTCCTCCCCCGTGGTGCTGGCGGCCGTCTCCGGCACGGAGGGCTCGCAGGGCTCGTACAACGCGACCTCCCTGTCGTCCTCGGGGTCCTGGGCCCAGACCGGGTCCGGAGCGTTCACCTACGGCTACCCGGTCGCCATGCCCCCGTCGCTGGCCGGTCCCGTTCCCTCCGTCGGTCTGTCGTACAACTCGCAGGCCGTCGACGGACACACCTCCGCCCGCAACTCCCAGGCCTCCTGGATCGGCGACGGCTGGTCGTTCAGCCCCGGCTACATCGAGCGCTCGTACAAGGCGTGCCGCAACGCCGGCGTGGAGGACTCCTCCGACCAGTGCTGGGCCGGGTGGAACGCCACCCTGTCGCTCGGCTCGCGCAGCGGCGAACTGGTCCGCGACGCCAACGGCGTGTACCACCTGCAGAGCGACGACGGCACCAAGGTGGAACGCCTCACCGACGCGTCCAACGGCCTGTGGCAGGGCGAGTACTTCAAGGTCACCACGCCCGACGGGACCGCCTACTACTTCGGTCTCAACCACGCGCCCGGCACCACGGCCGACAGCGCCACCAACAGCGCCTGGGGCGCGCCCGTCTACCACCCCAACAGCGGCGACCCCTGCTACACCGCCGCCAAGGGCAAGAACTCGCTGTGCGGCCCCAACCAGGTCGGCTACCGCTTCAACCTCGACTTCGTCGTCGACCCGAACGGCAACCTGCAGCGGTTCGACTGGGCCACCGAGACCAACCACTACAACCGGGGCTACGGCCAGGCCCTCCACGGCGGGGGCACCGGCGAGCTGACGCCGTACACCCGCGGCGGGTACCTGACCAGGATCTCCTACGGCTACAAGCTCGACGACGCCAAGGCCGGCCGCGAGCCCTCGGCCCGGGCGGTCTTCGACACCGCCGAGCGGTGCGTCGTCTCCGACACCACCTGCCGGCCCGAGAACCTCAGCACCGGCACCGCCACCAACTGGCCGGACGTGCCGTACGACCTGGCCTGCCAGTCGAACTGGACGACCAGCGGCACCGGCGCCAACGTCTGCAAGATCGGCTCGCCGACGTTCTGGTCGACCAAGCGCCTCGCGAAGATCACCACCGAGGTCCGGACCGCCGCCGGCTGGCGCGGCGTCGACCGGTACGAGCTGAAGCACCTGTTCTCCGACGCGGGCGGCAGCATCGACCCGGTCACCGGTGCCTCCGGCGACCCGAAGAACGCCGGTGCCGTGCAGTCCGTGATGTGGTTCTCCGAGGTCAGGCACACCGGTCTGGACACCACCGCGGGCGGCAGCGGCGAGGCCCCCCTGGACCCGGTGGTCTTCACCGGCAAGGAGTTCGACAACCGCGTCGACGGCCCCTCCCCGGCCGCGCCCGCACTCTACCGGCCGCGGATCGTCGCCGTCCGGACCGAGAGCGGCGCGTACATCACGGTCACCTACCGCGACCCCGAGTGCTCGCGGGTCAACGGCACCATGCCGGCCTCGGCCGCCGACAACACCAAGGCGTGCTACCCGGTCCACTGGAACACCCCCGGCTCCTCCGAGCCCACGGCGGACTGGTTCCACAAGACCCTGGTCTCCAAGGTCACCGTCAACGACATCACCAACGCCGGCTCCCTGCCCCAGGTCGTCCAGTACGCCTACGGCCCCGCCGCCTGGCACCGGGACGACTCGGACCTGACGGACGACCGGTACCGCACCTGGAACGACTTCCGGGGCTTCCGCACGGTGACCACCACGTCCGGCGCCGCGCCCGACCCGGTCACCAAGAGCGTCACCGCCTACCTGCCGGGCATGGACGGCGACTACACCTCCGTCACCGCCACCCGGCCGCCGGCCGACATCAGGAACTCGCTCGGCGAGCGAATACCCGACAGCCCCTGGCTCGCGGGCATGCCGCTGGAGACCTCCACCTACACCGGCGCCGACGGGACGGTGATCGCCAAGTCGCTCCCGGACGCCCCCACCACGGTGCCGACCGCGAACCGCAGCCGCACCGCCTGGACCTCCAGGAAGCCCGCTCCCGGGGAGACCCCTCCCCCGCTGTCCACCCTGCCCGACCTGGTCGCCCGCAAGGTGAAGACCACCGGCGGCCGCAACCTGTCGCTGCTGTCCGACGGCGTGACCTGGCGGACCACCCGGAGCACCACCGAGTTCGACGACCTCGGCCGCCCCTGGAAGGTCAACGACAAGGGTGACGTCAGCGTCCCCGCCCACGAGACCTGCGCCACCACCACCTACGCACCGGCCCCCGCGGCCAACCCGGCGTTGATCCTCGCCCCGAGCGAGAGCGTCAGCGTCTCCGGACCGTGCGCCACCGCCACCAGCGCCAACACGCTCAGCCACAAGCGCTTCGTCTACGACGGCGGCGGCGACATCAACGACCCGGGCGAGTACGGCCGCCTCGGGCAGAACGGCACCACGCTGGGCATGGTCACCGCCACCCAGTCGGTCAAGTCCTACGACGGAGCCGGGCGGCCGGTCTTCCAGACCCTCTCAACCGAGAGCGTCGACGGGTACGGCCGGGTGGTCGGTCACCGGGACACCGCCGGAAACCTCACCACCACCAGCTACACCCCGGCCACCGGCATCCTGCCGACCGAGGTGTCGACGACCAACCCGCAGAACTGGACGGCGACGAGCACCGTCTCCCCGTCCCGCGGGCTGATCACCCGGGCCGTCGACGTCAACCACCGGATCACCGACTCCGCCTACGACGCGCTCGGCCGCCTCACCCGGGTCTGGCTGCCCGGCCGCAAGAAGGACGACGGCAAGAGCCCCGACCGCACGTTCGAGTACGCGATCCACGGCACCGGGATCAAGCCTGCCGCATCCAGCGTCACGACCCGGACGCTGCGGGAGAACGAGACCTACGACGTCTCCGTCACCATCTACGACGGGCTCCTGCGTCCCCGGCAGAGCCAGAGCACCCCGGTCGACGACAGTCTCGGCCGTCTGGTCTCCTCGACCCGGTACGACAGCCACGGCTGGCCGGTCATCAGCATCCCGACCTGGTCGGACCCGAACACCGCGCCGGGTTCCACGCCGTTCCAGGAGGTCGAGAACACCCTTCCGGCCGAGTACATCACCGTCTACGACGGCCTCGGACGCCCGGTCGCGCAGCAGCAGCACACCAAGGGGCGGCTGCTGTGGGAGTCCACCACCGCGTACCGCGGCGCGGACCGGACCGACCGGACGCCGCCGCAGGGCGCCTCGCCCAGCACCGTCCACACCGACGCCCTCGGGCAGACCACGTCCTCGGTGATCCACGCCGGGGGCACGATCGGTGACGTCACCACCGGCTACACCTACAAGCCCGGCGGCCAGATCTCCACCGTCAAGGACAACGTCGGCAACACCTGGTCGTACGAGTACAACCTCCGCGGCCAGCTGACCTCGAAGACCGACCCCGACAGCGGCACGGCCACCACCGTCTACGACGACCTGGGCCGGCCGGCGACCGTCACCGACGGGCGCGGCGAGTCCCTGTCCTTCGTCTACGACACCTTCGGCCGGCAGACCGCCAAGTACAGCGGCACCAGTACGACGGACGCCTCCAAACTCCTGACCACGGTCGAGTACGACTCGTTGGAGAAGGGCTACGTCACCTCCGCCACCCGCTACGTCGGCGGAGCGGCCGGCGACAAGTACGTCCAGAAGGTCAACGGGTACAACACCGCCTACCAGCCGACCGGTTCGACCACCACGATCCCCGCCTCCGAGGGCAAGCTCGCGGGCGACTACACCATCGGCTCCACCTACACCGCCAACGTCGGTCTGCTCGCAAGCAACACGTACAACGGGGAAGCGGGCCTGCCGGCCGAGAGCGTGGGCTACGGCTACAACCTCCAGGGCCTGCTCCTCCAGAGCGGCACCGACACCAACCAGTCGCTGCTGGCCCGGGCGAACTACAACGAGCGCGGCCAGCTGCTCCGCTCGACCTACGGCACGGGCGGCGAGCTGCTGCGCACCTCGCAGATCTACGACGACGCCACCGGGCGGCTGGTCAACCACCGGGTCGCGCTCCAGGAGTCCTCGGCCAACCCCCTTTCCGACAGCACCTTCGGGTACGACCAGGCCGGCAACGTCACCAACGTCTCCGAACTGCAGTCCTCCGGCGGGGCGGACCGGACCTGGGACGTGCAGTGCTTCCGCTACGACGGCCTGAGCCGGCTCGTCGAGGCCTGGACGGACACCTGGGGCGTCACCGCCGCGGGGGCCGGCCAGACCTCCCGCTGCAACAACGACAACCCCGGCCCGGCCAGCATCGGCGGCCCCGCCCCCTACTGGCAGAGCTGGGAGTACAACACGCTCGGCGACCGGACCCGGCACGTCCGGCGCGACGTCACCGGGGACACCTCCCGGGACGTCATCCAGTCCAGCAGCTACCCCGGCGAGGGCCGCACCCCCGCCGCCAAGCCCAACACGGTCACCGCGGTCACCACCTCCACCGGGCCCGCGACCAGCAAGCTGGTCTCGGCCATCCCGACCGGCGGGACGGCGCTCTGCCTCGACGTCGAGGGCAACCGGACCGCCAACGGCACCGCCATCCTGTCGTTCACCTGCAACGAGGGCGGCGGCCAGCGGTGGACCAAGGCCGCCGACGGCACCGTGCGCTCGCTCGGCAAGTGCCTGCGTCCGGCCAACGGCGCTACCGACCCCGGCGTGGCGCTCGAACTGTGGGCGTGCGACGGCACCACCGGGCAGAGGTGGCAGGAGGGTGCGAACGGCGCCCTCGTCCACACCGCCACCGGGCTCTGCGCCGACGTGCCCTGGGCAAACGCCAACCCGGGCACCCCGGTGACGCTCTGGTCCTGCAACCAGAACGTCAACCAGCAGTGGCCCGCGACGACGAACGCGCCCACCGGGCCGTCCTACACCGCCACGCTCACCCCGCAGTACGACACCGCCGGCGGCACCGTCTCCCGGTCCGCCACCAGTGCCGGATCGATCGCCTCCGGCATCGCCACCGGCTCGGCCACCCCGCTGTGCCTGGACGACGACCACGCCTGGACCGCGGACGGCACCGCCATCCTCTCCTTCACCTGCAACGGGAACACCTCCCAGCAGTGGACCCTGGAGACCGACGGCAGGCTGAGGACCGGCGGCAAGTGCATCCGCCCGGTCGGCGGCGTCGCCGAGCGCGGCCGGCAGGTGGAGCTGTGGACCTGTGACGGCAGCGCCGCCCAGGAATGGCGGTCCGGCCCGAACGACTCGCTGGTCAACGTCGCCTCCGGGCAGTGCCTCGACGTGCCCCACGGGAACACGACCCCGGGCACCCGCGTCGGCCTGTGGGACTGCAACCAGGGCACCAACCAGAGGTGGCTCTCGGCCGGCGGCACGCCGCCGACCGGCGCCACCCAGTCCTTCACCTACAACGCCGAGGGCCTCACCGCCACCGTCACCACCCCGAGCGGCGGGACCACCCGGACCTCCGGCTACCTGTACGACGCCGGCGGCAACCTGCTCATCCAGCGCGGACCCGACGGCACCGTCCTCTACCTGTTCGGCGGGACCGAGCAGCTGATCCTCGACAAGACCGGTACCACCGTCACCGGCAAGCGCTACTACTCCAACCCCGACGGCACCGTCATCATCCGCACCGGCAACGGCGGACTGACCTTCCAGCCGACCAACCCGCAGGGCACCGCGAGCCTCCAGGTCGACGGCACCACACGCACCGTCACCCGGCGCGCCTTCGACCCCTACGGCAACCCCCGTGGTCCCGTGCCCACCACGTGGGCCGACAACCTCGGCTACCTCGGCCGGCCCGCCGACGCCACCAGCGGCCTGAACCTGCTCGGCGTCCGCGCCTACGACCCGGTCCTCGGCCGCTTCCTCTCCGTCGACCCGCTCTTCCAGGCCGGCGACCCCAACCAGATGGGCGGCTACACCTACGGCGCCGACAACCCCACCTCGGGCAGCGACCCGACGGGGTTCAGCTGGCTCAGCAGCGTCAAGAACTTCGTCAACAAGGTCATGGACGACCCCAAGGCCGCGGCCAACCAGGCCGGAAGCTACGCCGGCGGCGTCGTCGACTCCTACGTCGGCGACTTCTGGACCGCCGGGGTCAACGGCGCGCTGAACATCTACGACGGCGCCCGCAACATGAGCTGCATCGCCAATCCGTTCGGCTGCACGGTGTACCAGCACGAGAAGTACACCAACGACTCGCCGACCGCGACCCTCTTCAACATCGACACCAACTCCAGCGCGTACCAGGCCGGCCGCACCACCGGTGACTACGTCGGGATCGCCACCAGCGTCAAGGGCCTCCTCAAGGGAGTCTCCAAGGGCGTCCGGACCCTGATGAAGTGGCGCTCGGGAACGAAGCTCGCCGACGACCTCCCCACCCCCACCCCCGCCAACCCCGCCCCCGCCCACCCGGTCAAGCCCACGACCCCCGACAGCCCGGGCACCGGCACCAGCACTCCCAAGGGCGGATCCGGCTCCGGCAAGGGCTCGGCCGGCGGAGGTTCGTCGGGCGGGGGTTCGGCCGGCAAGGGTACGTCGGGCGGATCCCCGGAGATGCGCGGACGCGGGCCCACTACACGGGGCGGCGTCAAGACCAAGATCAAGAACCCGGCCGTCGTGAAGACGGTCGCCGCCGAGGAGGGCTGGACGGTCGAGAGTCAGATCGCCAAGGCGCGGGACATGCTCCACGAGGTCATGGCCGCCGACCACAACCAGCCCGTCCGGCGTACCTGGAGCGCCGGCGTGAACACCGAAAGCGGCACCATCGCGGTCGCGTCCTCCGGGACGCCGAAGGTCCCGGGGTGCGGATACTGCGCCGAAGGAAACGTGGTGAACGCCCTGGGCGGCGACCACCGGCAGGTGCGGTTCACCATGTCGGCGAGCAAGACGAACCTGAACCCGCTGACGATCGACGGCAACATCCCCATCTGCGACGACTGCATCCTGGACTACGACCCCCGGCAATTCCCGTCCGGCACGAAATGGGGGCAGGAGAACCCGAGGATCCTGGAGTGAGTCTTATGATGCCCGCACGGCAACCCTGGAATCGGAGCACGGCATGAGCGGAAGTTCACTGAACTCCTCACCGGAGCTGATAGCCCTCAGCGCCGACGGGGAGTTGGTGGCCGAGGTCGTCCACCGCGGACCGTGTCTCGTCTGGCACCGCGCGACGGGGGCCGTGGTGGCCTCGGTCGAGACCCCCGCGCACGCCACCGCCGTCGCGTTCGACGACGACCGGTCGGCCCACCTCCTGGTGATCGGTGACGAGGCCGGCGGAGTCCACACGTGGTCGCAGCACGGTGGGCACGTGCCGCTCCACTCGGACCACGGGTGTCGCGTCACCGCCGTCGCCCCCGGCCCCGGCGGGCTGGTCCTGTCCGGCGACGAGAACGGGTCCGTCAGGGTGTGGAACACCACGGCGGGCGCGCCGGGGCGGCGGATCGACCTGGAGCTGCCCGAGCAGTTCGGGAAGCAGGTCACGTCGTTGACCGCCCGTCCGGACGGTGAGCGGTTCGCCGCGGGCACGGCGAGCGGCCGGATGTTCCTCGGCGACGTCCACTCACCGGAGCCGCCGCGCCTGGTGTTCAAGGACGGACCGAGGCTGCAGTCGGTCGCCTTCGCCACCCGGGCGGAGGCGATCCTGGCAGCCGGCGGAACGTCCGCCCAGCTGTGGGATCCGACGACCTTCGGGACGTGGTCCCTCCTCCACGACCACCGGGGGACGGTCGTCGCCGCCGCGCTCGACCCACGCGCCGCACGGGTCGCCACGGGCGGGACCGAACGGATCGTCAGGATCTGGGACACCTCGACCGCCGAGGTCGTCCACCGGCTGACCGACCTCAACGGATGGGTGCTCGCGCTGCGCTTCGTCGCCGACGGCACGCAACTCGTCGCCGTGGACGGCGACGGCGAGGCGGGCCTCTGGGACGTCCGGACGGGCGCGCTGCTGGCACGCTCCCACCGGCTCGGTTCCCGGTCGGAGACGGGCGCAGCACCCGGTGCGCCGGCGGCCCCCTGGCAGCAGGAGGCCGCCCGCCACGACTGGAGCCGCATCGCGTGCTCCTGTCGTCGGGGAGCCCGCCACGTCCCGGAGGACTTCGCACGGCTCATGGCCGCGCGGACGCCCGAGGAGGCGTCGGGACACGGGCTGGTGGGCGACGTCGAGTCCCAGGGCTTCCTCTCCGAGGCCTCCCTGCCGATGGCCTCGATGCTCCTCCTGGCACTGGAGCACGAGCAGCTGTCGGCGCCGGCCCGCTACCGGGTGCTCGACCTGCTGATGGCGTGCGTGGAGGGTGAAGCCGACCTCAGCGCCTCGGCGGCCGGCCACCCCGACATCGAGGAGGAGTGCTGCGACGCGGTGCGGCGCGGGATCCCGCTCTTCTACGAGGAGTTGGCCGCCGGGAGCACGCCCGGTGCCGGCGAGCCCGCCTACCTCATCCTGCGTGCCCTCGGCGAGGACACGGAGCGGCTGGACGGCATCCGGAAGGCCGGTCTCGGGTAGGCGTTCCCTGAGGTGTGCCTCGTGATCCGGGGGCCGGGCGGTGATGCCGACCGGCCCCCGGATCATGTTCGAGCGGTCCCGCCAGGTGGCCGCCGGCCGATCCCGGACGCGGCCCGGAAGGCCGGGTGGGAGACGAAGGGCAGCGCCCCGGGCACCGGGGCCGACGCCGACCACGAGCCCCGGAAACTGATCGGCGACGCCGACCGACCGTTCTCGGCCACCCGGGCGCGCTCGCCGACGAACCATCCGAACGATCGCCCCAGGTACCGACCGACACCGACCTGACCACGCCTGATACCTTGCAGTGGCCATGGTGTTCGGGAAACCGGTCTGAGTCCGGTGCGGCCCTCGCCACTGTTGCCGCGGAGTGCCGCGGCCCTCGCTGACCGGCTCTGCCAGCGGTCAGGGCCACTGGGTCGGCTGGAAGAGCCACCCGGGAAGGTCGGCTGCGGCGTGTCGATGCGGAAGCCAGGAGACCGGCCACGGCGCGACATGTTCCACGAGGGTTTTGGAGAACACGTGCCCAGCGCTCTGCCGTACCCGTTCCGTTCCATACGTTCCGCACGTCCCGTAGGTGCCGTAGGTCCCACAGGTCCGGTACGCGTCGGCCGCGCGGTCGCGGCCTTCCTGTTCACCGGTGTGCTCGGCGCCTGCGCGGGCGCCCCCGCACCCGACACGCCCAGTGCGACGGCCGGCAGTGCCGGGCCGGTCACCGTGAACAACTGCGGGACCACCGTGACGGTCGGCGCGCCGCCCGAGCGGCTGGTGACGCTCAATCAGGGTGCGACCGAGGTGGCCCTGGCCCTCGGCCTGGAGTCCCGCATGGCCGGTACCGCCTATCTCGACAATGCCGTCCCGGAGAAGTGGAAGGCGGCCTACGACTCCGTGCCGGTGCTCTCCAAGGACTACCCGACGAAGGAGAAGCTCCTCGCGGCGCGGCCCGACTTCCTGTACGCCTCCTACTCCAGCGCGTTCACCGACAAGGTCGCGGGCACCCGGGACGAGCTGGGCGGCCAGGGCATCCCGTCGTACCTGTCCCCGTTCGGCTGCTCGGACAAGAGCCAGGTGCCGCCGCCGACCTGGCAGGCGATGTGGGGCGAACTGAACGACGTCGCCAGGGTCTTCGGTGTCACGGAACGGTCCGCCGCGATCCAGCGGCAGCAGGAGCAGCAGCTGGCCCAGTTCACGGCGACGGCCGCGGGCAAGGGCCTGAAGGTCCTGTGGTTCGACTCGGACACCAAGGCACCGTTCGTCGGCTCCGGCCACGGCGGGCCTCAGCTGGTGCTCGACGCCGTGGGGGCCCGCAACGTCTTCGCAGACCTGCCCGGTGCCTGGCAGAACGTGAGCTGGGAGAAGGTCGTCGCCGCGGACCCGGACGCCATCGTGCTCGCGGACGCCGACTGGGACACGGCCCAGTCCAAGATCGACTATCTGCAGGGCGACCCGGTGCTGAGCAAGCTCACCGCCGTGCAGCGCAAGGCCTTCGTGGTGGTGCCGTTCTCCGAGTCGACCCCCGGTGTGCTGCTCGCCGACGGTGCCGCCCGGGTGTCGGCGGGACTGGGCCGACTGCACCCGGGATCATGACCGCCACGTCCCCTCCCGCCGTGCGGCTCACCGGTCCGGGCCGCACGGCGGCGGCCCTGGCCGTCGCCGCAGCCCTGCTCCTGGCCACCGTGCTCCTCGGTCTGGCCGTGGGCTCGCACCACGAGCCGGTCCGGACGGTGATCGACGTCGTGGTGCGCCGTCTCGGGCTGGGCGACCCGCACGTGACGCTGCTGGACGACCAGATCGTCTGGCAGTTGCGGCTGCCCCGGGTTCTGGGAGCGGCTGCCACCGGCGCCGGTCTCGCGGTCTGCGGTGCCGTGCTGCAGACGCTGACCGGGAACGACCTGGCCGATCCCTTCCTGCTCGGGATCTCGGACGGAGCCGCCGCCGGCGCGGTCACCGTGATCGTCCTCGGGGTCGGCGTGTCCGGCGCCGTGGGAACGGGCGCGGTGGCGACGGCGGCGTTCGCCGGCGCCCTGCTCGCGGCCGTCGTCGTGCTGGCCCTGGCCGGTGCGCGCACCCGGACGCTGCCGACCACCCGGACCGTGCTCGCCGGCATCGCCGTCGGGCAGATGTGCGGGGCCTACACCTCGTTCGCCGTAATGGTCCTCGGGGACCGCGACGCGGCGCGCGGTGTCATGGAGTGGACGCTGGGCTCGGTCGCCGGCGTGCGGTGGCCCACCGCCGTCTTCCTGACCGCGGTCGCGCTGGCCGGGGTCACGGTCCTGGCATCCTCGGCCCGCGACCTGGACGCCTTCGCCTTCGGCGAGACCGCCGCCCGCTCCCTCGGCGTCCACGTCGAGCGGACCCGCTGGGTCCTCGTCGCCGTCGCTGCGCTGGTGACCGCGTGCCTGGTCGCCCACACCGGCGTCATCGGGTTCCTCGGCCTGGTCGTACCGCATGTGGTCCGTCTCGTCTGCGGCCCGCGCCACGCCGTCCTGCTGCCCGTGTCGGCGCTGACGGGTGCGTCACTCCTGGTGGGCAGCGACATCCTGGCGCGCTCGGTCCTCCCCGACCGGGAGATTCCCGTCGGCGTCATCACGGCCGGGCTCGGAGCACCCTTCTTCGCCTGGCTGCTGTGGCGCCAGGGCCGGGCCGACGGGAGGGGGCGGTGACGGTGACGCACCCCGTCGAACTGCGCGCGGAGGGACTTCGTGTGCGCATCGGCGGAGCCACCCTGCTGGACGCGGTGTCGCTCACGTTCGGCCCCGGCCGGATCACGGCCCTGCTCGGGCCCAACGGCGCCGGGAAGTCCACCCTGCTGCGCGCGGTCGCCGGACTGACCCGTCCGAGCGCCGGTCGGGTCCTCCTGGACGGCGAGGACCTCCACGCGCTCACGGCCCGCCGACGGGCCCGACAGGTGGCCTTCCTGGAGCAGCAGGCGGACACCCGGCTGTCGCTGCCGGTCCGTCAGGTCATCGAGCTCGGCCGCACCCCGCACCGCAGCCGCTGGCCCGTGCCGGCGAACACAGCCGCCGACGCCCACGAGCGGGCCGTGTTCGCCGACGCCGTGGCCGCAGCCGACGTCGGCCATCTGCTCGACCGCTCCTGGCCGACGCTGTCGGGTGGCGAGCGGCAGCGGGTCCAGCTCGCGCGGGCGCTGGTGCAGGAGCCCGGCGTGCTGCTGCTCGACGAGCCCACCAACCACCTCGACCTGCGCCACCAACTCGGCTTCCTCGAAACCGTCCGGGGGCTGGGCATCACCACGGTGGCGGCCCTGCACGACCTCGAACTCGCCGCCGCCTACTGCGACGAGGCCGCCGTCCTGCTCGACGGCCGCCTGGTCGCCCACGGGACCGGTCCCGAGGTGCTCACCTCGCCCATGATCGCGCGCGTCTACGGCGTCGACGCCACCGTGGAACGCCACCCCCGGCACGACCGACCGCACATCCGGTGGAACGGACTGCTCCACGAGAGGAAGACGCCATGACCTCCCCGGTCCCCGAAGCCAACGCCCGCCGCGGCGCCGTACTCCTGGTCGGCATGTCGATCGCGGAAGCCGTCCGCCGTGACGAACTCCTCAGGACAGCGGCCTCGCACCGGGCCTCGATCGCGTTCCTGCAGCAGGCCGACCCCTCGCTGTCGGCCGAGCTGACCAGGCTGGCCGACGCGGGCACCGAGACCGTGGTCGTGATCGGCGTCCGGCTCACGGCCTCCGGCCCGGCCCAGTCCTGGCTGCGGCGGATCGCCGCGCACTGGTGGCGCGAGCGCGCGGGCCACCGCCCCGAACTCCTCGTGGCGACCCGCCTCGCCGCTTCGCCCGACGAGGTCGCCGCGGTGGCCGCGACGACGAAGGCCGTCACCGGCAAGGAGCCCGGCCTCACGTCCGCGGCCTGGGAGGACGTCACCGGCCACCGGCACCAGGTCCTGGTGTGCCGCGGCCCGCGCTGCGCGGCCCGGGGTGCCGAGGAGGGCCTGCGCGCCCTGGTGCAGAAGCTGACCGAGCAGGGTCTCGGCGACGACGACGTGCTCGTGACCCAGACGGGATGCCAGTTCCCGTGCAACCAGGCACCCGTCGTCAGCGTGCAGCCCGACGACGTCTGGTACGGCGGGGTCGACCCGGCTGTCGCAGACCGCATCGTCACCGAGCACCTCGCCGGCGGACGACCGGTGGAGTCCAACCGGCTCCCCCGCCACCGGAAGGAGCAGACGGGCCACCACGGCTGATCGCGATCACCGGCGCGGGAGCGGAGCCGCGCCCGCGCAGAGCCCCCCGAAGGCGTGGGCGAGCGTCGCGCCTGCGGCCCCGCAACGCAGCCGCGCACGACTCGACCCCGCCTGCGCGCCTTCGGCGGGGTCGAGTCGTGCGCGGCGGGGAACTGCCCGTCAGACCGCCGGAGCGGGGACGGCCGTACGGTCCTCGGCAGGCGCGGCGGGGGTGAGGGCCCGCTGTGCCAGGGCTCCGAAGACCAGGGCGAACCCGGTCCAGAGCACGACCTGCAGACCGATCGAGGCGAGCCGGAAGTCCCACATCAGCCCGGCCGGGAAGCCGTCCGGGATCGCGTCGTCGTTGGACGGCAGGACGACGGCGAGCACGGCCATCACCACGGCGTAGCCGAGACCGGCCGCGACAACGGCGTTCCACGTGCCCAGACGCGGGGCCAGGCGCTTGCCGAGGATCACCGCGGCGACGCCGATCAGCACGCTGAGGGCGATCATCAGGAAGAACAGCGCCGTGCGCTTCCCGATGGTGTCCGGATTGCCGACCGCCGGCGGCATCGCCGGGTACTTGAGGAACGGCACCAGGTAGATCGTGGTGAACGCGGCGCCCGCGACCAGCGCGGCGGTGGCCCGGGGGCCGAACCGGCCGATCCGGCCGAGGGCGAAGCAGAACGCCAGCGCCGCGACGCCGCCGACGGCGACGCCGTACACCAGCACCCCGGTGGCGAGGCCGGCCGTGGACTGCAGGTCGCGGCTGACCAGCTCCTCCTCCTCGTCACCGGAATCGGCGGTGCCGGCGGCCTCGTGGGAGTCCTCATGGCCGGCGGCGGGTTCGGCCTCGCTCCCGTGGTGGTGCCCGGCCGGGGCGGACTGTGACTGCTCCTGGGCGATGGCGTCCGAGACGGGGCCCTCGCCGACGGTGTAGGCGAAGAGGAAGGCCACCAGCCCGGCGAGCAGGCCCGCGAGCAGGCCGCGCAGCAGCAGCTTTCCGACGGTGCCGGAGGAGACGGTTGCGGAGTTGTTCATCGGTGCTCGGTCTCCGGTCAGTGGCACGGGAAGCCGAGCAGGTGGCGGCCGTCGTGCACCCACTCGTGCACGGTGGCCCCGGAGAAGACCGAGGTGGCGCCCTGTTCGGCACCGACGAAGTACAGCAGGACCAGCATCAGGGTGCCGAGGAACAGCGCCCAGGGAAGGATGGCGCGGATCGGCAGCGTGGCCGGGGCGGAACCGCCCACGGGCAGGCTGGGAGAGAGTACGGACTGGGCCATGGCAGGACCTCCTGGGGGAAACACGCGTCCCGTTCGGTGGAGCTCTGACGACGGCGGTCGGGTCTGACTTGCCGGACCCCGCCGTTGCGTGAGGCGGCCGGTTCCGGCTTACAGTGGCGCGACCGTGCCGGATTCCCACCGGACTTCCGTCTCGCCGTCGTCTTCAGTTGTCGCAGCAGACCGTAGCGCCCGGGCGGCGGCGGCGCCAAGGGCGTGCACCGAATCGTTGCCGCGCGGTCACCTGCGCATTTGTCCGCGGGCGGGCGCGGAACGCGGTACTCCGAGGGGCTCCCAAGGGTGACAGGTGTACGAAGGGGGAAGGACATGACGGTACGGGTGATCTTCGTCGCACCGGCGATCGGACCCGAGCTGCGGCAGGCCCGGTTCGTCGGCGAAGGATCCGCGGACGGGGTCGATCCGCTCGACGCCGCCGGGATACGCGCCGCCCGCGCTGCCGCACCGGGCCTGCCGGCGGCCGCCCACCGGTTCGTCTCGCCCACCGCCCGCTGCCGCCGCACCGCCGAGAACCTCGGCCTGCCCGACGCCGTGGACGAGCCCGCGCTGCGCGGCTGCGCGACGGGCCGATGGAGCGGGCGGACCCTCGACGAGGTCGCGGCCGAGGAGCCGGCGGCCGTGATGAAGTGGCTGGCCGATCCGGCGGCCGCGCCGCACGGCGGCGAGTCGGTGCGGCAGTTGTGCGCCCGGGTCGGCGCCTGGCTCGACGGCACCGCGGCCGCGCTGGCCGGGCGGGTGCTGGTGATCGCCGAGCCGGACGTGGTCCGGGCCGCCGCCGTGCACGCCCTCGGCATCCCGGACCACGCCTTCCGCCGGCTCGACGTGCCACCGTTGGCGGGCGTCGAACTGACCGGGCGGGCGGACCGCTGGAACCTGCGTCTGGGCCTCGTCCGGCCCATCACGGATGGAGCCGGATGACGGGGGCAGCTCCTGCGACCGCGCCGGGGCGCCCGTCACAGCGTTCGCCCAGTGACCGGGTGCAGCTCTACGACCGACCGGCCGACGCCCGGTGGGCCCGCACGGCCACCTCGACCCGGACGGCGTCCGCGGCGGCCCCGCACCTCGTGGCCGCGCACCGCCCAGGCGCTCTGAGCCGCGGCTCCACTCACCCCACCGGCATCACCCGATTACCGGATGGTCGACACGCCTCTGCGTGCTCGGTCAGGACGGCAGGGTGATCGACTGGGCGTGGTGGAAGACGTTCTTGGGATCCCAGGTCTTCTTGGCCTTCTGCAAGCGGCTGTAGTTCTGCTTGTAGTAGAGGCGCTGGTAGGCGGGCCGGTCGTCGCCGGCCACGCCCAGGTCGATGTCCGGGTAGTTGACGTAGGCGCCGTCGGTGTCGGTACCGATCTCGGGAACGCCTCCGGTCGCCCGGTACGCGTCCCGGTAGAGGCCGCGGAGGAACGCCAGGTGGTCGGCGTCCGCGGCCGGGTCCGTCCAGTACGTCTGGTACTGGAGCTTCATGACCGAGTCGCGCTGGGGTGCGGCGGTCTCGGTGGGCCCGCGGTCGTTCACCCGGCAGCCGTAGGAGTCGATCTGGACCAGCGTGTTCGTCAGGTCGACACCGGGGACCTCCCTGGTCAGCCACGTCCAGAACGACTCGATCTGCGCCGGGGTGAAGGGTCGCCGGTGATAGGCCGACTTGTACTTGCCGCGCTGGTTGGCACCGGAACCGTTGACCGTCATCGTGGCCTGGAACCACGGCAGCCGGCGCCGCTTGTCCGGGTAGGGCAGGTAGAGCCTCCCCGCGCTCCGGGTCTGGACGGTCGACCTGGTCCTCATCCCGGACTCCACCAGCGCGAGGAACTCGTCCAACGGCGCCGGATCCTCCTCGTCCCACTGGCTGAACAGGACGACGTTCCCGTTCGACCGGTGGGTGAGGTGGAGGATGGAGAACAGTCCCTGGTACACCGTCTCCTTCCGGCCGCTGTAACGGGCGAAGAAGGCACCGAAGTTGTCGAGCAGGGTCCGGAAGTCCTCCGGGCGCCGGACCAACGCGTCCCACGGCCAGGCGACACTGCTCAGCCACACCTGCGGCGGCGGCTTCGGCAGGGCGTGGGCGAAGTGGTAGCGCAGGACGATGCCGAAGTTCCCGCCGCCGCCCCCGGTGTGCGCCCAGAACAGCTCACGCTCCGGCGAGCCCTCCGGATCACCCCGGTGGGCCGTCGTCACCTCCACCCGGCCACCCCGGACGGTGACCACGTCGACCTGGACCAGGTGGTCGACCGTCAGCCCGTGGCGCCGGGAGAGCAGCCCGTACCCGCCTCCGCTGATGTGACCGCCGGCTCCGACCGAGTAGCAGGAACCCGCCGGGATCGTGACGCCGTAGGTGCGGAAGAGGGTGGTGTAGACGTCCCAGTTGGTGGCGCCGCCCTCGACGCAGTAGGTGGCCGCGCCGAACTTGTCGGTCCCCGTGCGGACCCCGCGCAGGGTGCTGAGGTCGAGGATGACGCCCTTGTCGTTGTCGACGAATCCCTCGTAGCAGTGGCCGCCACCGCGGACCGTCGGCCGCAGCCCGCGGTCGAGCGTCGTCCGCAGCTCCGCCACCGCGTCGGCCTCGTTGCCGACCAGCCGGATGTGGTTCGGCCGGCTCCGCCAGCGCTGGTTGAAGCCCTGGCTGAGCGTCTCGTAGCGGGAGTCCGAGGGGAAGACCGTCCGCCCCTCCGGGAGCTCGACCGGATCGGCCTCCGCACGGCCGGCGGCGCCGGCGGTCAGGCCCAGCGAAGCCGCGGAGACGCCGGCGGCGGTCATTCCGGTGCTGCCGAGAAAACCTCGACGGGAGAATTCACGGCTCATCGACCACCCGCTTTTCCGACTCCGATATTCCGGCACGGGAAAGCTACCACCGGTTCCTGATGATGTGAATCCCTGCACGAACTAGTGTGACTGTATATTCTTCCCGACCTCTTTCCGGAATCGACTCGGGACTCCACCCGGCAACCCCGGCGACACCGCCGACCGGCACTCCGGGAGGTCTCGGCGGACGCACGCCGAAGGAGAGGGGCACTTCGGCGACGCCGACCGCACCACCGCGAAGGCCGCACTCCGAAGACCCGCCGCACCGCCGGGAACCCGACTTGACGAGCCATCTAGTTAGGCACCATATTACTGCCATGACCCCACACCACGAGGTCGACGGCGGCGCACCGACGCTCGACCAGGCACGCAGACAGCTCTCCCGGTACGGCCTGGCGGCCGATCCGCAGGCGGTCCTGGTCGCTGCACGCCTGATGGCCGCCGCCTCCCGACTGGGACAGGCCGGCGAGGCGCACTTCGCGCGGTTCGGCCTCTCCACCGGGCGGTACCGACTGCTGGCCGACCTGGAGGACCACGGCGGCGAGAAGTCCCCCTCCCAGCTGGCCGCTTCGCTCGGCGTCTCCCGGGCGACCGTGACCGGCCTGGTCGACGGCCTCGAACGCGGCGGCCTGGTCGCCCGCCGACCGTCCACCGAGGACGGCCGGGGCAACGTGGTGGTCCTGACCACCCGCGGATCGGAACGCCTGCGCGACATGGCGCCGGAACACTACGAACGGATGCAGGCCATGGTCGGCGGCCTCTCGATCGAGGAGCGCACGGTGTTCCTCGACCTGCTGGCGAGGCTGGTCGAGGGCATGGAGGCCCTGACCGCCGACTGACCGGCCGCGGACCGACCGGCTGCCGACCGGCCGCCGACCAGCCAGGGCCTCCGACCGACCGACGGCCGACCCCGCACCGGTCGGCCACCCCGACAACAGCGCGCAGCATCGGACCGCCCGGCGAGAGTCGGCGGCCCGACCGCTCCACGGCCACATAGTTAGTTACCTAATCACTAATACTTAGCCACCTAAGTATATCTCGGGAGTTTCCATGCCCAACAGGCAGAACATGCCCACCGATCCGGACGACGCCCGGCCGCCGTTCGTCCTCTGGCGCGAGGTCCTGGTCGCCTACGCCATGCCGGCCGCCATGGCCGGAGCCGGCGGCCTGGCGACCGGGCAGTCCCAGCTGCTGATCGCCGCCGCGACCACCATCGCCGGCACCTCCGCCGTCGTGGCCGCCCTGGTCGGCGCAAGGCTGCGCCGACGTCCGGCCGATTCGTGGAGCACCCATGCGCCGCGCACGCTCCTCGCGGCCGGCGCCGGACTCTGCGCCGCCGCGATAGGCCTGGCCCTCGGCTGGTCGGGCGCCCACTGGCTGCCCCGGGTGCCGGCCCTCGCGGACAGCCCGTGGCCGGACCGGCTCCGGATCGACCTGCCGGTCTCCGCGGCCATCGCCGCGACCATGATCACCTGGCGCTGGCGCAGCACCCGCCCGCGCCGCCGCCGGGCGCACTGAGAACCGTCCGCCCCCTTGACCCGCGCGGCACGGGCACCCCGCCGCGCGGACCGGTCCCACCCACACCCACGGAAAGAGATCCAGAGATGATCGTCATCATGGGCGCCACCGGCGCCACCGGCGGAGCCACCCTCCGCAGCCTGACCGCGCGGGACATCCCCGTCCGCGCCCTCAGCCGCGACCCGGCCCGGCTGCTGGCCGGACTCGACGACCGCACCCGCCCGCTGGTCGACGCGGTCGCCGCCGACGCCGGCGACCCGGAGTCGCTGGCCGCCGCCTTCAAGGGCGCCCGACAGCTGCTCCTCACCATGGCCAACGGCCCCCAGCAGGTCGAGCACGAGCTGCGGACCGTCGACCTGGCGGCCAGGAGCGGTGTGGAGCACATCGTGAAGATCTCCGCCCCGGCCGCCGAGCCGGACTCCCCCGTCGCCGTCTCCCGGGGCCACCACCGGATCGAGGAGCACCTGCGGGCCTCCGGTGCCACGGCCACCGTCCTGCGCCCGTACGCGTTCATGCAGAAGCTGCTGCTGCTCTCGCCCGGCATCGCGGCCGCCGGGCTGATCCACGGCGCGACGGGCAGCGCCCGCTGCAACTACGTCGACTGCCGGGACATAGGCGACGTCGCGGCGGCCGTCCTCACCGATCCCAGGGCCGCGGGCGGCGTCCACGAGCTCACCGGTGGACGGGCGTACAGCCACCAGGAGATCGCCGAGCTGCTGAGCGCGCTGCTCGGCCGGCCGGTGCGGTACATCGACCTGGCCCCGGCCGAGCTGCACGCCCACCTGGTCTCACGGGCCGGGATGCCGGACTGGCTCGCCACCCACGTGGTGGAGATCCAGCGGCTCGCGGTGGAGCGGCCGGAGTCGCCGACCGACGCCGCCACCAGGCTGACCGGTCGCGCTCCGCGTACCCTGGAGGCATTCCTCCGCGAGCATCTCCACCGGTTCCACTGACCCCTGCCGGACACCCCGACGGGCCCGCCGATCCCCGGACGGCGGGCCCGTCGCCCCGAAAGGAGCCAATCCGATGTGGCGTGGGTCACGACCGGAAAACACATCTGACGGTCCGTCAAAATGACTGATTGGCCGTCACATCAATGAGCCGGTCGCGCAGTTGTTGACTGACGGACAGTCAGATTCGGTCATTTCAGCGCCAGTTGGGAAGAGTGTCGGTCGGTACGCCGTTCATCACCCGGGGCTACCATCGGTCGGGTTGTCCGCTCCGGCCCCGGAGTGGGGTCACCCCGTCAGGCGGTTGCTCCCACCGCCCCCAAGGGTCGAGCATCGGTCGGGACGGGGCAGGACAAGGAGCGCACGGCTGTTATGACAGCTGAACCGAACCAGACGGAGGCGGGCGACACGGCTGCGAGCCGGACGGCCGCGGACCACACGGACCCGGCGACCGCGGACCGGCCCTCGCCGGAGCCCACGGCCCCCGGACCGCACCCCGGCGACGGACCGCACCCCGGCGACGGGCCGCACGCCGTCGACGGACCGGACACCGACGGCAAGCACGCCCGCTACCCGGGCCGCCCCGCGCCCGCCCCGCGCACCCTGATCGACATCCTCGACGCCAGCGTCCGCGACCACCCGGCCGAGCCGGCCCTCGACGACGGCCACACCGTCCTCAGCTACCGCGCGCTCGCCGCCGAGGTCGAGCAGCTGCGCCGCCGCCTGGCCGCCGCCGGCATCCGCCCCGGTGCCCGGGTCGGCGTCCGCGTGCCCTCCGGCACCAACGACCTCTACGTCTCCATCCTCGCCGTCCTCGCGGCCGGGGCCGCCTACGTCCCGGTCGACGCCGAGGACCCGGACGAGCGCGCCCAGCTGGTCTTCGAGGAGGCCGCGGTCGCCGCGATCCTGGGCGCCGACCGCTCGCTCACCATGACCGCGGGCGCGGCCACCCCCGAGGCGGCCACCGCCGGCACACCCGGATCCGGAACGCCCGCCGCCGACCTGCCCACCGAGACCCGCCCCTCCCCCGCCGACGACGCCTGGATCATCTTCACCTCGGGCTCCACCGGCCGCCCCAAGGGCGTCGCCGTCACCCACCGCAACGCCGCCGCCTTCGTCGACGCCGAGGCCGCGCTCTTCCTCCAGGACGAGCCCATCGGCCCCGGCGACCGGGTGATGGCCGGGCTCTCGGTCGCCTTCGACGCCTCCTGCGAGGAGATGTGGCTCGCCTGGCGCTACGGCGCCTGCCTGGTGCCCGTCCCCCGCTCCCAGGTGCGCAGCGGCGCCGACCTCGGCCCCTGGCTCGCCGAGCAGGAGATCACCGTGGTCTCCACCGTGCCGACGCTGGCCGCGCTCTGGCCGGCCGAGGCGCTGATCGAGGTCCGGCTGCTGATCTTCGGCGGCGAGGCCTGCCCGCCCGAGCTGGTGCAGCGCGTCGTCACCGAGGGTCGCGAGGTCTGGAACACGTACGGCCCCACCGAGGCCACCGTGGTCGCCTGCGCCGCGCTGCTCACCGGTGAGGGGCCGGTCCGGATCGGCCTGCCGCTGGACGGCTGGGACCTGGTCGTCGTCGACGAGGCCGGCGAGCCGGTCGCGCCGGGTGGCACCGGCCAGCTGGTGATCGGCGGCGTCGGTCTGGCCCGCTACCTCGACCCGGAGAAGGACGCCGAGAAGTACGCGCCGCTGCCGTCGGTCGGCTGGGACCGCGCCTACCGCAGCGGCGACCTGGTGCAGGCCGACCCCGAGGGCCTGCTCTTCCTCGGCCGCGCCGACGAGCAGATCAAGCTCGGCGGGCGCCGGATCGAGCTGGGCGAGGTCGACGCGGCGCTCCAGGCCCTGCCGGGCGTGGCGGGCGCGGCGGCGGCGGTCCGCACCGCGCGCGGCGGCAACCAGCTGCTGGTGGGCTACCTGGTGACCTCCGAGGGCTGGGACCGCGAGCAGGCCGTGGCGCGGTTGCGGGCCGAGCTGCCGGCCGCCCTGGTCCCGTTGCTCGCGACGGTCGACACGCTGCCCACCCGGACCTCCGGCAAGGTCGACCGGAACGCGCTGCCGTGGCCGCTGCCCGGGCTGCAGCCCACCGGCCCGACCGAGGAGCTGTACGGCACCGAGGCCTGGCTGGCCGAGCAGTGGACGGAGATCCTCGGGGTGCCGGTGAGCGGCCCCCGGGAGGACTTCTTCGCGATCGGCGGCGGCAGTCTGGCCGCCGCCCGGCTCACCACCCTGCTCCGGGCCCGTTACCCGAGCGCCGCGGTGCTGGACATCTACCAGAACCCGACGCTGCGCAAGCTCGCCCGGCACCTGGAGCGCTCGGCGGCGGAGCGCAACGAGGTGCGGACGATCGCGCCGGTCCCGACCCGGGCCAAGGTCCTGCAGTTGCTCCTGCTGGTCCCGCTGTTCACGGTGGTGGGGCTGCGCTGGACGGTCGCCCTGCTGGCGCTCGGCAACCTGCTGTCGCACCTCGACGGTTTCGCCTGGGCCCCGACCGCCTCCTGGTGGGCGGTCGGGGCGGGGGCGCTGGCGCTGTTCAGCCCGCCCGGACGGCTCACGGTCGCGGCCGGCGGCGCCCGGCTGCTGCTGCGCGGCCTGCACCCGGGCAGCTACCCCCGTGGCGGTTCCGTGCACGTGCGGCTCTGGGCCGCCGAGCGGCTCACCGAGGTGAGCGGGGCGACCACGCTCTCCGGGGCGTGGCTGGTCCGGTACGCGCGGGCCCTCGGCGCCAAGGTCGGTCCGGAGGCGGACCTGCACTCGCTGCCGCCGGTGACCGGTCTGCTCAAGCTGGGCCGCGGCTGCGCGGTGGAGGCCGAGGTCGACCTCTCCGGGTACTGGCTGGACGGTGACCGGTTGGAGGTCGGGCAGATCAAGATCGGCGCGGGCGCCGTGATCGGCACCCGCTCGACCATGCTGCCCGGTGCCCGGGTCGGCAAGCAGGCCCAGGTGGTGGCCGGGTCCAGCGTCACCGGGCAGATCCCGACCGGTCAGCGCTGGGGCGGCGCGCCCGCCGTCAAGCTGGGCCGCACCGAGCGGTTCTGGCCGAAGGGGCGCCCGGTCCGCCACGCGCGCTGGTCCGCGCTGTACGGGGCCAGCGGCACGGCCCTCGGCCTGCTGCCGCTGCTGCCGGCCGTGGCCGGTGTGGCGGTGCTCTCCCTGTTCGTCGATCCCGCGGACGGTCTGGGCGGGGCGCTCGGCGGCGCCCTGCTGGGCCTGCTGCCCGCCACCCTGGCGTACGGCGTGGTGTACGCGGCGCAGCTGGTCGCGGCGGTGCGGCTGCTCTCGATCGGCCTGGTCCCCGGGGTCCACCCGCTGCACGGCCGGGTCGGCTGGCAGGCCTGGTCGGTGACCCAGCTGATGGACCAGGCGCGCGAGATCCTCTTCCCGCTGTACGCGGGGCTGGTGACGCCGCTCTGGCTGCGGGCGCTGGGCATGCGGGTCGGGCGTGGCGCGGAGGTGTCGACGGTCCTGGCGCTGCCGAGCCTGACCACGGTCGGCGACGGTGCGTTCCTGGCCGACGACACCCTGATCGCGCCGTACGAGCTGGGCGGCGGCTGGGTGCGGCTGGGCGAGGCGAAGGTGGGCGAGCGGGCGTTCCTCGGCAACTCGGGGATGACCGCTCCGGGCCGTTCGGTGCCCAAGCGGGGGCTGGTGGGCGTGCTGTCGGCGACGCCGGCGAAGGCGAAGAAGGGCAGCTCGTACCTGGGCATGCCGCCGATGCGGCTGCCCCGGGCGGCCGACAAGGCCGACCAGAGCCTCACCTACGAGCCGCCGGCCCGGCTGCTCTGGGCGCGCGGGCTGGTCGAGGTGGGCCGGCTGCTGCCGGTGCTGGCCTCGGGGGCGCTCGGCGCGCTGATGCTGGCGGCGCTCTCCTGGGTGGCGGTCGAGTGGTCGCCGCTGGCGGCGGCGCTGCTGTCCGGTCTGCTGCTGCTGGCCGCGGGCGGGGTGGCCTGCCTGGTCGCGGTGGCGGCGAAGTGGCTGCTGGTGGGGCGGTTCCGGGCGGTGGAGCATCCGCTGTGGAGCGGTTTCGTCTGGCGAAACGAGCTGGCGGACACCTTCGTCGAGGTGCTGGCTGTACCGTGGCTGGTCGGCGCGGTGCCGGGCACGCCGCTGCTGAACGTGTGGCTGCGGGCGCTCGGTGCGAACGTCGGGCGCGGGGTCTGGTGCGAGAGCTACTGGCTGCCGGAGGCGGACCTGGTCACCCTCGGGGACGGGGTGTCGATCAACCGGGGCTGCGTCGTGCAGACCCACCTCTTCCACGACCGGATCATGCGGATGGATACTGTCGTCCTTGGCGAGGGCTCCACCCTGGGGCCCGGCGGCATCGTGCTGCCCGGCAGCTCGGTGGGTGCGCGCAGCACACTGGGCCCGGCCTCGCTGGTGATGCGCGCCGAGTCGGTCCCCGCGGACACGCGGTGGCTCGGCAATCCCATCGAGGTGTGGCAGACCACCTCCTGACCACCGTTTCCCCCGCCCGCCGCCACGCCGCCCCCCTCCCCCTGTCGCAGGAGCGTACGACCCGGTGAAACCCCGCCCGGTGCAGTCCCAGCAGTCCCCGCAGATCCCGCAGCCCCCGGGTCCTCCGGCCGCCCCCGCGGCGCCGGTGGGCTCCGTGAACGGTGTCCACCGGGGCCCGGCGGCGGCGCCCGCCGCCGGGCCGGACCCGTACTTCCCGAACAGCGGGGACCACCGGTACCGCGTCCACCGCTACGAGCTGGCGCTCGACTACCGGCCCGGCCCGAACCGGCTGGGCGGCACGGCCCGGCTCAGCGCCGTGGCCGTGACCGCGCTGCCCGAGTTCGCACTGGACCTCGCCGAGTTCCGGATCGGCCGGGTGCTGGTGGACGGCCGGGCCGCCCGGTACACCCACCGGGCCGGCAAGCTGCGGGTCCGTCCGGCGAAGGCGCTGACGGCGGGTGCGGCGTTCACCGTCGAGGTGCACTACACCGGCAACCCGAGGCCGGTGCGCAGCCCGTGGGGCGGCCTGGGCTGGGAGGAGCTGACCGACGGCGCGCTGGTGGCCAGCCAGCCGGTCGGGGCGCCGTCCTGGTTCCCGTGCAACGACCGGCCGGCCGACAAGGCGACGTACCAGGTAGCGGTCACCACGCCCTCGCCCTACACGGTGGTGGTCGGCGGCCGGCTGCTGACCCGGACCACCCGGGCGTCCAGCACCACCTGGGTGTACGAGCAGTCCGCGCCGACCTCGACGTACCTGGTGACGGTCTCGATCGGCCAGTACCTGCCGGTGGTGCTGGCGGAGCGCCCGAACGTGCCGCAGACCGGGTTCGTGCCGGAGCGGCTGGCCGGTTCGTTCGCCGCCGACTTCGGCCGGCAGCCGGCGATGATGGCGTACTTCGAGGAGGTGTTCGGCCCCTACCCGTTCGGCGAGTACGCGGTGGTGGTGGCCGACGAGGAGCTGGACGTGCCGGTCGAGGCGCAGGGCGTGGCGACCTTCGGCACCAACCATCTCGGGGGCGGCTGGGAGCGGGAGCGGCTGATCGCCCACGAGCTGGCCCACCAGTGGTTCGGGAACAGCCTGTCGGTGGGCGACTGGAGCCACATCTGGCTGAACGAGGGGCTGGCCAAGTACGCGGAGTGGCTCTGGTCGGAGCGGGCGGGCGGACCGTCGGCGGCGGCGAGGGCCGCCTCCGCGCACCGGCTGCTGGCCGGGCTGCCGCAGGACCTCCGGCTCGGCGACCCGGGCCGGAAGCTGATGTTCGACGACCGGCTGTACCAGCGCGGCGGGCTCACCGTGCACGCCCTGCGGCAGGCCCTCGGGGACACCGCCTTCTTCCGGATGCTGCGGGACTGGGCGGGTTTCCACCGGCACGGGACGGTCACCTCCGCCGACTTCCTGGCGCACACCGCCCGCTACACGCAGGCGCCGTTGGAGGGGCTGTTCGAGGCCTGGCTGAGGCGGCCGGAGCTGCCGCCGCTGCCGCCGGGCTCACCCGGCTCGACGGTCCGGGCCTGGTCCCCGCCGGCCTGACCGGCCCGGCCGGCCCCCGCCGGCCGTTCCCGGCGGTACGCGGCCGGGCCCGCCCGGACGACGTGCCGGGGACGTTGCCGCACCACCGTGCCCGGGCTCAGGAGAGCTCGGGCACGGTGCGGTGCAGCCCCTTGCGGTCGTAGTAGCGGGTCATCCCGAAGCCGAAGAGCAGCGCCGCCACCGTGCCGATCCCGATCCAGACCCACGCCCTCGTCAGGCCGGCGTCCGCCTGCGCGTCGAAGAAGAGGATGGCGCGCACGCCGTCGGTGAGCTGGCGCATCGGCTCGAACAGCGCCAGGAACCGGTAGAACGACGGCAGGGCGTCGAGCGGGATCGTGGCGCCGGAGGACGGCAGGCCGAGCACGAT
Organism: Kitasatospora sp. NPDC127035; assembly: GCF_042726075.1. Lineage (NCBI taxonomy): Bacteria > Bacillati > Actinomycetota > Actinomycetes > Kitasatosporales > Streptomycetaceae > Kitasatospora > Kitasatospora sp. NPDC127035. The sequence goes on from NZ_JBHXDN010000011.1 coordinate 83,845, forward strand.
GAAGACGAACATGCTGATCAGCAGGCCGATCCCGCCGAAGGCCGCGTTGATGGCCTGGACCCCGAGCCCGACGGCGCTGGTCGCGCAGACCGAGAAGACCCAGAGCAGCGGCAGGTGGGCGGCGTCCATGTCGAGGACCACCACACTCGCGAACATGATCAGCGAGGAGGTCAGCAGCGAGAGCACGACGGACATCGCGCACTTGACGGCCAGGGTGCCGGTGCGGTCGATCGGGACGACCGGGTGGCGGGCGCGCCAGGGACCGATCTCGTTGTCGGCGTAGCCGAGGGCGACGTCGACGCCGTTGCCGATGATGTTGGCGCCCATGAAGCCCGCCAGGACCAGCAGCAGGGTGTAGTAGAACGCGGTGAGTCCGAGCCCGCTGCGGCTGCCGATGGGGTGGCCGACGGCGGTCGTGACGGTGATCGGGTCGGCGATCAGCAGCCGGGCGGCGTTGTCCAGGCCCTGGGTCCCCGGCAGGGCGGTGAGCGTGCCGCCGAGCCGCAGGGACGCCTCCCGGACGGCCTGCTGGCCGATCTGCGCGGCGAGCGAGGAGCCGAGACTGCCGACGCCCGGGTTGGTGTACTGGACGACGGTCGGCCGTGCGGGTTCCGCACCGCCGCTGCTGCCGAGGGCCGCGACCGCCGCGGTGAAGTCGGGCGGCACCTGGAGGACGCCGTACAGCTTGCCGGAGGCCAGCTGTTCCTTGGCCGCGGCCTCGTCGAGGCGGCGCCAGGAGACCGTGTCCCCCTGGCCGGGGGCGGTGGCGATGCCGGTGACGACCTGCTCGCCGAGGTTCCGCTGCTGTCCGGCGACGGTGGCGCCGCGGTCGGTGTCGACCAGCCCGATCGGGATGTGGTGCAGGTCGGCCCGCGGGTCGAGGATCCCTCCGAGGTAGAGCAGCGACATCAGCAGGCTGAGCAGCCCGACCAGGACGGCGGGGATCACCCAGAGCCGGGGGTTGCGCAGCACCTGCCGGGCGCGGACGCCGGTCGTGGGCGCCGTGGTCGGCGGCGGGGGCTCGGGGAGGTTCGGTTCGGGGACGTCGGGCATGAGTCTCCGTACGTGGTCGGCGGCCCGGCCGACACTAGGAGCGGCGTTCGGCGGGCGCACGCCGCCACGCCGCCGGGTCACCCGCCCGCGCGGCCCCGGACACGGACCGGCCCGGCCCCCCGTGGGTGCGGGGGGCCGGGCCGGTCTCCGCCGGGGTGGCGTCAGCCGGTGAAGCCGGCCGTGATGGAGGTGAACTGCCAGTCGTTCTGGGCGATGCCGGAGCAGGTCTCCTGCAGGCCGCCGCCGGGGCAGCCGCGGTCCCGGTTGACGGACCAGAACGCGAGCCGGGCGATGTGGTGGCTGTTGGCCCAGTCGCGGATCGCGGTCCAGTTCTGGACGGTGGTGACCTCGTTGTTGTCGCTGAGGCCGTTCATGCCGGAGATGCCGATGTGCGCGTAGGCGGTGGCGTCGTCCCAGCCGAAGGTGGACCTGAGCTTGGTCTTCAGACCCTCGGTGGCACTGACGGTGGCGGCGTACATGTCGGTCGAGGCGTTGCCGAAGTCGAACGGCATGATGGTGAAGACGTCGATGTCGGCGTTGAGCGCCTTGGCCTGCTCGATCAGCCGGTTGCCGTGGGAGGTCGGGCCGCTGGTGGCGGTGCCGAAGGTCAGGATGGTGCGCAGACCGGGGTTGTTCTGCTTCACGATCTTGAGCGCGCCGAGGATGCGGTCCTGGACGGCGTAGTTCTCGAACTCGTCGGTGTTCTCGATGTCGACGTCGATCGCCTTGAGGCCGTAGGCGTTGATCACCTTCTGGTACGCGGCGGCGAGGTCGGCGGTGGTGGCGCAGTTGGGGCCGAGCTTGTTGCCGCTCCAACCGCCGATCGACGGGACGATGTCGCCGCCGGCGGCGCGGACCGCGTTGACGGTCGCCTGGTCGACGCCGTTCAGCAGGGGGCGCTGGCTGTCCCAGGTGGGGTTGCAGCCGTTCTGGGCGAGGATGAACGCCATCGTGAACCACTTGATGCCGGTGGCGTTCATGACCGTGGTGGCGGCCGGCGGGTTGCCCCAGCCGTTGTACAGGTAGGGCGCGGCCTGCTTGAAGCCGGTCGGGGTGCCGCCGCCCGGGTCGGTGGTGACGGTGAGCGCGGTGGAGGCGCCCGAGGTGTTGCCCGCGGCGTCGCGCGCCTTGACCGTGAACGTGTACGCGGTCGCGGCGGCGAGGCCGCCGACGGTGGTGGAGGTCCCGGTGGCGGTGGCGACCTTGGTGGCGCCCTGGTAGACGTCGTAGCCGGTGACGCCGGTGTTGTCGGTGGCGGCGTCCCAGGCGAGGTTGACGCTGGCGGCGGACTTGCCGGTGGTGCGCAGGTTGCCCGGGACGGTGGGCGCCTGGGTGTCGGTGGGGGTGCCGCCGCCGGGGCCGTCGAGGCTGAGGTCGTCGGCGTAGTAGGTGCCCTGGCCGTACCAGCCGTTGACGTAGACCTCGGCGCTGGTCTGGGTGGCGCCGGTGGTGAAGGAGACGCTCAGCCGGGTGTAGTCGGCGGCGGAGGTCCAGGCGGAGGTGCCCCCGGTGACGCCGAGGTAGACGTAGCTGCCGCGGACCCAGCCGGAGAGCGTGTAGGCGGTGTTGGGCTGGACGGCGACGGTCTGGACGCACTTGGCGTTGTCGCCCGCGGTGGCGGCGCCGGCGAGCGCCTTGGTGCCGCCGTGGACGGGGGTGGTGACGACCGAGCCGAGGCCGCCGGAACAGTTCCAGCCGGACAGGGTGCCGGTCTCGAAGCCCGGGTTGGTGAGCTGGTTCGCCGCGTGGGCGACGGTGGGTGCGCCGAACGCGGCGACGGCAGCGAGCAGAGCGGCCGCGCCGGCGGCGGGCAGTCGGGTGCGCTTGTGCACCGGTGACCTCCAGTGGGGGTGTGGGGGTGGAGGTGCGGGGAGGAGCCCAAAATGGACTGGACCAATTGACCGTGTCAAGGACCGTCCGCCGAACGGACGGTGAAGGCGCGTCGGGCTCCGGGGTGCGCGGCCGACCGCCGGGCCGGGCCCGTTGCCGGGCTCGCGCCGGGTCCGCGCCGGGTCCGCACCGGGCCGCTCCCAGGTACTTCCCAGGTCCGTCCCGGGTTCCGTCCCGGACCCGGCGACGGGCCCGGACCGGCCGGATCCTGCGACATTCCAGGACGTCCGGGAAAAACCGGTGGAAGGCGACCGCGCTCCCAACTAGCGTGGGCACGCCGTGCCGTCCGCGGCGCATCGATCGCACCATCGATATCAATCAGAGGATCAGATGACCGACCTGTCCGACGAACTGCTCCCCTCCACCCGCCGTGCGCTCACGCACCGGATCGCGGTCGCCCAGGCCGAGGGCCGCACGCCCTCCATGGTCGCCGCCGTGGTCCGCGACGAGCGGTTGGTGTGGAGCGGCTCCCGCAGCATGATCGACGGCCACGCCCCCACCGCCGACGTGCAGTACCGGATCGGTTCGATCACCAAGACCTTCGTCGCCGTCCTGGTCCTGCGCCTGCGCGACGAGGGCCTGCTGGACCTCGCCGACCCGATCGAGCGTCACCTGCCCGGCACGCCCGCCGACGGCGCCACCGTCGCCCAGTTGCTCTCCCACTCCGCCGGCCTCGCCTCCGAGACCCCGGAGCCGTGGTGGGAGCGGACGGACGGCGCGCTCCGCCCCCGCCTCGCCGACATCCTGGAGCAGGAGCGGCCGCGCCGCCACCCGGCCGGCCGGCGGCACCACTACTCCAATCCCACCTACGCCCTGCTCGGGGCCCTCGTCGAGCAGTTGCGCGGCGAGCCCTGGGGCGAGGTGCTGCGCCGGGAGGTCCTCCAGCCCCTCGGCATGGACCGCACGACCCTGCTGCCCGAGCACCCGCACGCCGGGGGCTTCGCCGTCCACCCCTGGGCGGACGTCATGCTGCCCGAGCCGCTCACCGACACCGGCCTGATGGCGCCGGCCGGCCAGCTCTGGTCCACCGTCACCGACCTCGCCCGCTGGGCCGCCTTCCTGGCCGGCGGCCACGAGAAGGTCCTCTCCACCGACACGCTCGCCGAGATGCGCGAACCCGCCGTCGGCCCCGAGGCCGGCGAGTGGAGCGAGAGCTACGGGTTCGGGCTCCAGCTGATCCAGCACGAGGGCCGCTCGCTCTACGGACACTCCGGCTCGATGCCGGGCTTCACGGCGGGCCTCTGGATCAGCGACACCGACGGCCTCGCCGCGATCGCCCTCTCCAACGCCACCAACGGCTCCCGTACGCCGCTGGTCGCCGCCGAGCTGATCGCCCTCACCGCGCAGCACGAGCCCCGGATCCCCGAGCCCTGGCGTCCGCTGCCCGACGTGGACGAGGAGCTCCTCGCCCTCACCGGCCCCTGGTACTGGGGCGCCGCGCCCCACACCCTGCGGCTCAGGGCCGACCGGATGCTGGAGCTCTCGTCGCTCGGCCTCACCGGCCGCGGTTCCCGCTTCCGGGCCGAGGCGGACGGCACCTGGACCGGTCTCGACGGCTACTACGCCGGCGAGACCCTGCGGGTGGTCCGGGCGGGCGACGGATCGGTCAGCCACCTCGACATCGGCACGTTCGTGCTCACCCGCGAGCCCTACGGCCCCGCCGAGGTCATCCCCGGCGGCCTCGACCCCCAGGGGTGGCAGGCGTTCTAGGCCCTCCCCGGCCTCCGCTCCCCCCTCTCCCCCTGTTCCCCGCCGCCGTCCCCCCGCAGTCCTTCCGGGGGGACGGCGGCGGGCCCGTCTCCGGCGCCGCCCCGGCCCGGTGGACGACCGGACCTCCCGGACCTCCCGGGCCGCCGACGAGCCGCCGAGGAGCCGCCGGGCGACCGCCGTCACGGCCGGGCCCGCGTCCGCCACCCCGTCGAGCCGAGCAGCGGACGGCGTCCTGGTGCCCGACAGGTGTCCCGCACACGACGGGTGACCGCATTCAGCAGGTGCACATCTGCTCTCCGCCGAACCGCAACGTGGACGCCAGCCGACTTGGAGAGACATACGGGTGCCGGTCAGCATGCCCGCCGAGGACGCGGGCCTGCCCGGTGCCACGGAGTTCCGTGGCTGCCGTCGTCCGTGCTGCCCTGGAGGGTCCGCCATGACCATCGTCCCCACGTACGCTCCGCCCGCAGTCACCCCCGTCCACCCCACCGCGGTGCCCGCCCCGCGCCCGGCCGTGCCGTCGCCCGCCGTCTACACGGTCGCCCTCGCCCGGGACGAGGACGACGTCCGCGCCGCCCAGCGGCTGCGTCACCGCGTCTTCGCCGCCGAGCTCGGCGCCACCCTGCACAGCCCGGTCGCGGGGCTGGACGTCGACCCGTTCGACGAGTTCTGCGACCACCTGCTGGTCCGTGAGGGCGAGGACGGCACCGTGGTCGGCACCTACCGGCTACTGCGCCCCGAGGCCGCCCGCCGGGCCGGCCGGCTCTACTCGGACGGCGAGTTCGACCTCCGCAACCTGGCGCCGCTGCGCGACGGCCTGGTCGAGCTGGGCCGCTCCTGCATCGCCCCCGAGCACCGGGGCAACGGCGCCGTCATCAACCTGATGTGGGGCGGCATCGCCCGCTACCTGGCCGACACCGGCAACACCTGGGTGGGCGGCTGCTGCTCGATCCCGCTGGACGACGGCGGCGCCGCCGCGGCCCGGGTCTGGGACACCGTCGGCGCCAAGCACCTCGCCCCCGAGGAGTACCGGGTGGCGCCGCACCGGCTCTGGGACGCCACCGGCGTACCGCGCGCCGAGCGGGCGGCGCTGCCGGCCCTGCTCCGCGGCTACCTGCGGCTGGGCGCCTGGGTCTGCGGAGCGCCCGCCCACGACCGGGACTTCGACACCGCCGACCTGTTCGTGCTGCTCTCGCTGGAGCGGACCGACCCCCGCTACCTGCGGCACTTCCTCTCCGGCGTGGGCGGGGTGACGGCCGGCACGGCGGCCACCGCACCGGCGGCCTCCCTGGCGGGCGGCACCGAACCCGCGGCAGGACCGGTCTCATGAGCGTCTGGCTGCCGACGGCGTCCTGCACACCCGAGTCCTGCCTCACCGACCCGGCGCCGACGGTCGCCCTCCCCCGGCGGGTGCTGCGGCTGACGGCCTGCCTGCTGGTCCTGGCGACGGGACTGGCGCTCACCCGGCCGGCGAGCACCCTGCCCCGGGGGCCGCGCGACCTGCTGGCCCGGTTCTGGGCCCGCACACTCCTCGGCTCGCTCGGGGTGGCGGTGCGGATCGCCCCCACCCCGGACGACCGCCCGGACGACCGCCCGGACGACCGCCCGAACCCGCAGCACTCCGGTGTGCTCCTGGTGGCCAACCACGTGTCCTGGCTGGACATCCCGCTCATCGCCGCCGTGCGGCCCGGCCGCTCGCTGGCCAAGACCGAGGTCCGCCACTGGCCGGTGCTCGGCCGGATGGTCTCCTGGGGCGGCACGGTCTTCCTGGACCGCGACCGGCTCCGCACCCTTCCCGGGACGGTCTCCGAGGTGGCCGCCCTGCTGCGGGACGGCCACCCGATGGTCGTCTTCCCGGAGGGGTCCACCTGGTGCGGGCGCGAGAGCGGCCGGTTCCGCCCGGCCTTCTTCGAGGCCGCCGTCCGGGCGGGCGCCCCGGTCCAGCCGATGACGATCCGCTACCGGCTGGCCGACGGGCGGGCGACCAGCGCGCCGGCGTTCGTCGGGGAGGACGGGCTACTCAACTCGCTCGCCCGGGTGGTCGCGGTGCGGGGGCTGGTGGCGGAGCTGACCTTCCGTCCGCCGATCCCGGCCCCGGCCCCGCAGCCCGGCGGCGGCCTCCGGCAGGCCCGCCGCGAACTGGCCCACGCCGCCCAGGCATCGGTGGAGGGCGTCCGCTGAGGGCGGCGGAGCGGCCTGGCGGCGGTCGTCCCGGCCGGCCGCCGGACCGCTCACGTCCGCCACGGCAGCAGGGCGACCGCCCCCGCCCGCCCCGACCGCTTCCCGCCCGCCCCCGCCCGTCCCCCGTGCGGCGGCCACCGGCGGTCGGCCGCCGAAAACCGTTCGACTACCGCCGTCCCGGCCGCTAGCCTCACGGGCACCCCGTCCCCTGCCCGAGGAGGCCGCCGCATGTCCGAGTTCCATCCGATCGGCACACCGTACGCGGAGGGGCTGCTCGACGTCGGCGACGGCAACCGGATCCACTGGGAGGCGTCCGGAAACCCGTCGGGCAAGCCCGCCCTGGTGGTGCACGGCGGGCCGGGCTCCGGACTCAACGCCGGCAACCGGCGGTTCTTCGACCCCGAGCGGTACCACCTGATCCTCTTCAGCCAGCGCGGCTGCGGCCGGAGCGAGCCGCACGCCGCCGACCCGGCCACCACCCTGGAACACAACACCACCGCGCACCTGATCGCCGACATGGAACGGCTCCGCGAGCACCTGGGCGTCGAGAAGTGGCTGCTGTACGGCGGCTCCTGGGGATCCACCCTGATCCTCGCGTACGCCCAGGCCCACCCCGAGCGGGTGTCCGAGATCGTGATCAGCGCCGTCACCATGACCCGGCCCGAGGAGATCGACTGGCTCTACCGGGGCGTCGGCCGGCTGTTCCCCGGCCCGTGGGAGGCGTTCCGCGACGCGCTGCCGCCCGAGGACCGCGGCGGCGACCTGGTGTCCGCGTACAGCCGGCTGCTGAACAGCCCGGACGAGGCCGTCCGGCGCAAGGCCGCGAACGACTGGGCGACCTGGGAGGACGCGGTGATCTCCCACGAGTCGCTGGGCACCCCGAACGCGTACTCCGACCGCCCGACCGACGCCCTGATGGCCTTCACCCGGATCACCGCACACTACTTCTCCCACCAGGGCTTCCTGGAGGACGGCCAACTCCTGCGCGACGCACACCTGTTGGCCGGCATCCCCGGCGCCCTCATCCACGGGAAGCTGGATCTCGGCTGCCCGCTGGACACCCCCTGGTCGCTCGCCAAGGCCTGGCCGGACGCCACGCTGACCGTCATCGACGAGGCGGGGCACACCGGCACCCCGGTGATGCGCCGGGCCGTCCTCGACGCCCTGGAGCGCTTCCTGTAGCCGTCCCGGCACGCCCGGTGACGCGCCGGGCGCACCGGGCACCCACCGCCCGCCCGCCGGAACGGTCCGGCACGGATGGTGACGGGCCATCAACGGTCCGCACTCGGGGGGTGACAGGTCGGCTCCGGACTCCGACACTGGAGGGGAGAAGCTCCCACGCCAACGGGTCGACCGGTGCCGGCCGGTGCCGGCCGCGGAGAGGGCAGGCCGGCCATGAGTACGCCGTCCGCCAGACTCCCGATCATCTATGTCCGGGGCTACGCCGGAGGCACCCCCGGGATCGAGAAGGCCGTGACGGATCCGTTCTACGGATTCAACGAGGGCTCGACGCACATCCGCGTCGGGCGTGAGGACGACCCCGTCTTCTACCAGTTCGAAAGTCCGTTACTGCGCCTGCACCTCGACGAGGGCTACCACATCCTCGTCGAGGGCAGCCAGGAGAACTACCTGGAGAACCACGACGAGATTCCCCCCGACAGCATCTGGATCCACCGCTTCTACGACCGCTGCGCCGGCGCCTGGGGAGCCGGGCCGCAGCGGTTCGACCTGGAGACGGCCGCCGCCGACCTGCTGGACCTGATCGAGAAGCTCCAGGCCAGGACGGGCGCGCCCCAGGTCCACCTGGTCGCCCACTCGATGGGCGGGCTGATCTGCCGCTGCCTGCTGCAGAAGGTCATCCCGGAACGACGCCCGGGGCGGCGGGCCGCCGACTACGTCGCGAAGCTCTTCACGTACGGGACGCCGCACGGCGGCATCACCTTCGACGTCGGGTTCGGCGTCCCCGAGGCGCTGCGGGACATGGTCAACTTCAACGGCGCGGACGTGTTCGGACCCGCCCGGATGTACCGGTACCTGACCCCGGCCGGCCGCCGGGACGAGGCCGGGCCGCCGGTGGGCTGGCGGGCCGTCGACATGCCGGACGACGACGGCACCGGCTCCGCCGAGGACGCGGCCGGAAGCTTCCCGCTGAACCGGGTGTTCTGCTTCGTCGGCACCGATTCCGCCGACTACGACGTGGCCCACGGCGTCTCCTCGGCGGCGGTCGGCCCGCGCAGCGACGGGCTGGTGCAGATCGAGAACGCCCAGGTCACCGGAGCCCACCGCGCCTTCGCCCACCGCAGCCACAGCGGGCGGTACGGGCTGGTCAACTCCGAGGAGGGGTACCAGAACCTGCGCCGCTTCCTGTTCGGCGACCTGCGGGTCCGCGCCGACCTGGTCGGCCTGGAGCTGCCGGAGGACGACCCCGACGTCACCTGGCAGGCCGAGGTGGAGCTCAAGGTGCGCGGGCTGCCGGTGCTGATGCACGAGCGGGTGGCACCGCACTGGTGCCCGATCCAGCTCTCCGACCCCCGGCGCAACGGCCGGCGCGGGCGGGACCCGGACGGCGACCGCGCCGACGGGGACGGCGCCGACGGGGACAGCGCCGTCCCCCTGGCGACCGCGTTCCTCTCCACCGCCCTGCCGCGGCCGGGGGCGGCGCCGCTGCGCTACGCGCTCGACCTGCGGGTGCTCTCACTGCGCGAGCACAAGGGGTTCTTCGGCTTCGGCGACCACCTGGAGCAGACCGCCGACTTCGCGGACACCCTGATCGTCGACGTACAGGCCGCCGGGCCGCGCCCGGCGGCCTGGGCGCACTGGAACTCCGAGGTCACCGGCACGATCAAGGACCTCCACCCGGAGGACGAGCGGCCGCTGCCGGACGAGGACCCGCAGGCGGACTCCTGGGTCGCCCGGGTCCGGCTGCCGTCGACCACCGCCCCGATCCTCGGCGAGGGGGCCAGGGTCCGCCTCACGGTCGGCCGCTGGAACTGACACCCCCGCCGCTCCCCGCCCGGGGCCGCGGCGCGCGGGCCCGGGCCGGGCCCGCCGCGGTCAGTGGCCGTGCCCGCCTGCGGCCGCGGACCTCCCCGGCCGCTCGGGCCTGCCCGGCCGGTCCGGCGCGGGCGCCTCGGCGGCCAGCAGGACGCGGCGCAGCAGGTCGGAGAGCCGGCGCCGTTCGTCCGGCGTGAGGACGCCGAGCAGGCGCCGTTCCTCGCGGCCGACCACGTCCAGCGCCTCGCGCCAGGCCGCGCGGCCCGTCTCGGTGAGCCGGACGTCGACCCGCCGCCGGTCCCCGGTGGAGGGGGTGCGGACGACGAACCCGCGCCGTTCGAGTGCTTCGAGCCGGCCGGTCACCGAGGCCGGTGCCAGGTTGAGGTCGTTCCGGAGCTCGGACGGGGCGGCGTGGCCGCCGCGCCCGGCCAGCTCGTGCAGGGTGTCGAACTCGTGCTTCTGCAGGCCGTAGTCGGCCACGCCCTGTTCGCGCACGCGGCCGAGGTGGCGGGAGAGCTTGCTCATCCGGGTGACGGCGCCCTCGATGTCCGGGTCGAGGTGCGGCAGGACCGGCTGCCAGCGTTCGACGTGGCCGTCGGTCCAGTCGCGGAGCTCCTCCGCCCGGGCCTCGTCCGGGGGCTGCCGGTCGGCCGGTCGGTCGGGGCGGGGGGCGCGCGTCATGGCACGAGTCTAGGCGGCGGCACGTCACGGCCTGTCACGTCGGACCCACATTATTTCGTTGCCGAAATTTCGGTACCGAAATATAGTCCCGTCCGTGACCCACCCTCTGCGACTCCGCGACTTCCGCCTGCTCTTCCTCGGCCGGGCGGTCTCGACCCTCGGCGACGCCGTCGTCCCGGCCGCGCTCGCCATCGCGATCACCCGGGCGACCGGCTCCTCCTCCGCGCTCGCCCTGGTCCTGGGCTGCGCCATGGTGCCGCGCCTGCTCCTCCTCCCGCTCGGCGGCGTCGTCGGGGACCGCTTCGATCCGCGCCTGATCGCGCTCACCACCGACCTGGTCCGGGCCGCCGCCCAGATCCTCGTCGGCCTCGAACTGCTCGGCGGCGAGCCCCGGTTGGCGCACATCGCCGTCGCCGAGGCGGTCGGCGGCATCGCCTCCGCCTTCGCCATGCCGACCGCCTCGCCGCTGATCGCGGCCACCGTCGAGGGCCCGCTGCGGATGCGCGCCAACGCCCTGCTCGCCTCCGCCACCAACGCCGCGCGGCTCGGCGGCCCCGCACTGGCCGGCCTGCTGGTCTACACGGCGGGCGCCGGCTGGGCGTTCGTCCTGGACGGCGCCTCGTTCCTGGTCAGCGCCGCGCTGATGTCGCGGCTGAGGGTCCGCCACACCCCGGGCGGCCGTCGCCCGCTGCGCGCGGACCTGGCCGAGGGATGGAGCGAGCTGCGCGCACGCGACTGGTACTGGACCAGTCTGATCGGCCACGGCGTCTGGAACGGCGCCAGCGCCGTCCTGCTGACCCTCGGCCCGCTCATCGCGGCCCAGCGGCTCGGCGGTGACGGCGTGTGGATCGCCATGACCCAGGCCGCCGCCTTCGGGGTGCTGGCCGGTTCGCTGATCGCCGGGCGGGTCCGGCCGCGACAGCCCGTCCTCGTCGCCAACCTGGGCCTGGCCCTGTACGCGCTGCCGCTGACGGCCCTCGCCGTGAGCGCGCCCGCACCGGTCACGGTGACCGCCTACGCGCTGGCCATGACCGGGCTCGGCTTCCTCAACCCGGTCTGGCAGACCGTCGTCCAGCAGGAGTTCCCGGCCCAGGTGCTGGCCAGGGTCACCTCCTACGACTGGCTGCTCTCCCTCGCCGCCGCACCGCTCGGCTACACGCTGGCCCCGCTCGCCGCCGACGCCTGGGGCAGCACCGGGCCCCTGCTCGTCACCGCCGCCCTGGTGGCGCTCGCCTGCGCGGGCACCGCGGCGGTACCGGGCGTGCGCCGGATCGGGCGCATCGGACCGAAGGACGGGGCCTCGCACGAGGGGCAGGAGCGGCCCGCACGGCCGGAGCCGGCGCGCCCGTAGTCGCCCCGCCCGCCGGTGCGCACGCCGGCGGCGGCCGATCCGGAGGCTCCCGCCGGCCACCCCGGCCGGGCCCCTACGATACGAACATGATCGCCTATACCCCAGCGGCCTTCTTCTTCCTCCTCTGCGGGATCGGAGTCCTGCGGGACCGCCGCCAGTTCAGCAACGCCGTCCTGCTCGGCCTCGCCATGTCCTTCCTCGCGCTCGCCCTGATCGCCGAGCTGCGCAAGGCGCCGACGCTGGTGGCGGAGCTGGCGGCGGTCGCGATCATCCTGGTTCCGGCCACCGGCACCCTGGCCCTGATCGGCTTCCTGATCTCCAACGGGCTCACCATGGTCCGCAAGGAGGGGTGGCGGCTCGCCAACCTGCTCTCGCTGCTCGCCGGACTCGGCATCCTCGCGGTGATCGGCCTGCTCGTGGCGGCGCTGGCCACCCACTCGGTCCGGCTCGGCATCGTCGCCGGAACGGCCGTCCTGGTGGTCGGCTACGTCTCCTTCCTGTTCGTCTGCTTCGTCGGCTACGCCTTCCTCTACGGACGCCACCGCCCGCGCCGCGACGTCGACTTCGTGGTGGTGCTCGGCTCCGGCCTGATCGGCGGGGAGCGGGTGCCGCCGCTGCTCGCCAGCCGGCTCGACCGGGGCCGCCAGGTCTACGACCGGCAGGCCGCGCGCGGCAACCCGCCGATCCTGATCGCCTCGGGCGGGAAGGGGTCGGACGAGAAGGTGGCGGAGTCCCACGCGATGGCCGGCTACCTCGTCGAGCGCGGCTTCCCCCCGGAGCACCTGGAGCAGGAGGACCGCTCGCGCACCACCGAGGAGAACCTGGTCTTCAGCAAGGTGATCATGGAGCAGGCCCGGCCCGACTACCGCTGCGTCATCGTCACCAACAACTTCCACGCGTTCCGCGCCGCGCTCATGGCCCGCAAGACCGGCGTCAACGGGCAGGTCTTCGGCTCGCCGACGGCCGCGTACTACTGGCCGAGCGCGACCATACGCGAGTTCGCGGCGGTGTTCCTCGCCCACAAGCTGGTCAACTTCGGGATCTGCGGCTTCCTGGCGGTCTGCGGACTGCTCGCGGCCACCTACTGACGGGCCGCGCCGCCCGTCCGGACCCGCCCCCGACGCCTTTGACGAAAGGTTGACCTGCTCACGGCAGAACGTTGGGGGCCCCGAATCCTATGGTCGGCGCATGCCTCCACTGCCCGCCGGGAGGACCGCCCTGCCGGTCCTCCCGTACCGCAAACCCACGCCCGGACGCGACTACTGGGTGATCGACGACGTCCTGCCCGACCCCGACGCCGTCCGGCGGCGCTGCCTCGACCGCGGCGACTGGACCGAGGGCCACCCCTACCGGCCGGAGTCCTGGCCCGGGCTGCGGACCATGCCCGGGCTCGAACCCGACGAACTCGCCCGGGTCGAGACCCTGGTCCGCAGGGCCACCGGCGCCCGGCGGCTCTGGGTCCGGAGCACCCCCGCCGGCGGCACCCTCAACCACAACTGCGTCCAGGTGGTCGGCGCCGGGGAGTCGCAGCCGCGCCCCCACACCGACTCCCGCGCGCTCTGCCGCTTCGCGGCCGTGCTCTACCTCAGCCCCGGCGCCCCCGGGGACGCCGGCACCGGCTTCTACCGCCAGCAGTTCCCGGGAGGGCGGCTCGGCGGCAACCTCGTCACCGCGCCGCACCACAACCTGGTCGAGGCCCTCGGCACCCGGCGCGTCCCGTCCGACGCGTTCGTCGAGGACGTGCGCGTGCCCAACCGCTACAACCGGCTCCTGCTGTACCACGCCAACCTCATCCACAGCGCCACCGGCTACTACGGCCTCACCCCGGAGGACCGGCGCATGACGGCGGTCTTCTTCTGGATGGCCTGACCGCCGGGCGTCACCGCCCCCCCACCCGCCCGCGCCGGATTGGCAGCGGTCCGGCGGGGGGAGGTGGGGCGTATGGAGAGTGCGCACCCGTCCGACCCCGCCGCCGCGACCTCATCGGCCGCACCGCCCCCGCCTCCTCCCCCGCCGCTGCCGCGACCGGTGACGGAAGCGGTGCGGCCGGAGTGGGGCGGGATCGACCGGCTGGCGACGCTCGACCTGCTGCGGCTGATGAACGCCGAGGACCGGACCGTCGCCACCGCGGTGACCGGCGCGCTGCCGCGGATCGCCGCCGTGGTGGACGCGGTCGCCGCCCGGATGGGCCGGGGCGGGCGGCTGGTCTACGCCGGCGCCGGGACGGCCGGGCGGCTCGGCGTCCTCGACGCGAGCGAGTGCCCGCCGACGTTCAACACCGGGCCGGGCCGGGTGGTCGGGCTGATCGCGGGCGGACCGCAGGCGCTGCTGCACGCCGTGGAGGGGGCGGAGGACCGCCCGGAGCGGGCCGTCGCCGACCTGGACGCGCTGGCGCCGACGCCCGACGACACCGTGATCGGGCTGTCGGCCTCGGGCCGCACGCCGTACACGGTGGCGGCCGTCCGGCACGCGCGCACGGCCGGGGCCCTGTCCGTGGGGCTGTCCTGCACGGCGGGCTCACCCCTGATGGCCGCGGCCGAGCTGGGCATCGAGGTGGTCGTGGGGCCCGAGGTGGTGGCCGGTTCCACCCGGCTCAAGGCGGGGACGGCGCAGAAGCTGGTGCTGAACCTGATCTCCACGGCGGTGATGGTCCGGCTCGGCAAGACGTACGGGAACCTGATGGTCGACGTACGGACCGGCAACGCCAAACTGCGTGACCGGGCCCGCCGGATCGTCACCGAGATCACCGGAGCGGACGAGGCGACCGCGCGGCGCGCACTGGCCGCGACCGGCGGCGAGGCCAAGGACGCCGTCCTGGTCGTCCTCGCCGGGGTCGACGCACCGGCCGCCGCGCAGTTGCTGGCCGCCTCCGGCGGGCGCCTGCGCGACGCCCTGGAGCTGGCCCGGCGGCCGGTGAGGACGGCGCAGGAGTAGGCCGGAGGTCAGCCCAGGCGGACGGCCGCCCGCCCGACCACCTCGCCGAAGCGGGGCAGGTTCAGGCCGACCGCCGCCCGGTGCTCCTCCTCGGTCAGGGCGGCCAGCGCCTCCTCGACGAACAGCAGCGCGTAGCCGTGGTCGGAGGCGGCGCGGGCGGTGGACTCGACACCGAGGTTGGTGGCGATGCCACCGAACACCAGGGTCTCCACCCCGCGCGCCCGGAGCAGCTCGTCCAGCCCGGTGCCGTGGAAGCCGCCGATCGTGCGTTTGACCACGACCTCGTCGGCGGCCTCCGCCACCTCGGCCACCAGCTCGCTCCCCGGCGGCTGCTCGACCGCGCCCGGCCGCTCGACGCGGATCGCGATCACCGGCGCGCCCGCGGCGCGGAACGCCTCCGCGAGGTCCAGCGAGGCGGCCACCACCTCGGCACCCGTGCGCGGGGCCAGCGGCAGAGCGGCGATCCGGGGCATCAGATCGACCAGGACGAGGGCGGTGCGGGCGGGATCAAGGGTCTGCATGGTCGCTCACGCTAGCGGAACGGCGTCGCGCCCCACCCGCCGCACCCGCCGCACCAATCTCCGCCCGCTCGGCCCGCTCGGCCCCGCGTCCGGCGGGGACACGAGGACACGAGGACACGGGGCCGGAGCGGAGCGGGAGTGCCGCGCCGCAGCCCGGGGGCCGAGCGACCGGCGCGCGGCGCGCCTCAGGCCTCCTGCGTTTCGAGCCAGTGCAACAGCACGGCTCGCTCGGCGTCGGTGCCGACCGGCTGGGCCGGATCGAGCGCCCACGTGCGGATCCGCCGGACGGTCTCCGCGTCGAGGTCCAGGTAGAGGCGCCAGTGGGAGCGCGGGTGGCAGTCGGAGTCACGGGGTTCGCCGCACTCGTGGCAGTGGGTGAAGAAGGCGTCGACCAAACGGTGCACGATCGTCTCGGCGGACATGGACGGCGGTACTTCCTCACATACTCGGCTCGCGCCGCCGGTCTCCGCGGACCGGCGGGCCCGCACTCCAGGGTGCGGGCCCGGACGGACGGACGGGAGGGACCAACGTCCCGCGCACGGCGGAGGCCCGGTCCCCGTGGGGGTGGGGACCGGGCCGTTCGGGAGGGCCGTTCGCCGGGGAGGCGGCCCCGTCTCAGCCCCGGCCGGCGGACTTCTGCGTGCGCCGGGAGACCGAGTCGAGCACCACCGCGGCGAGCAGCACCGCGCCGGTGATCATGTACTGGATGGCCTGGGCCGCGTGCACCATGTCCAGCCCGGTGGTGATCGACTGGATCACCAGCATGCCGAGCAGGGCGGACCAGGTGCTGCCGCGCCCGCCGAAGAGGCTGGTCCCGCCGATGACGGCTGCGGCGATGGCGCTCATCAGCACGTTGCCCCCGCCGAGGAGCTTGTCGGCCGAGCCCTGCTGGGAGGCGATGAAGAGCCCGCCGAGACCGGCCAGCGCGGCGGAGATCATGAACACCGAGATCCGGATCCAGGCGACGTTGATGCCGGCCCGGCGGGCGGCCTCGATGCCGCCGCCGACCGCGAAGATCTGGCGTCCGTAGGAGGTGCGCCGGAGCACGAAGTCGGTGAGGACGACCACCCCGACCAGCACGACCAGCGGCAGCGGCAGGCCGCTGTCCTGGTTGAGCGTGTAGGCGCCGACCAGGGCGACGAGGGCCAGGCCGCCGGTGCGCAGCGCGATGTCGCCCGGCGGCCTGGCCGGCAGGCCGGCCGCGGTGCGGCGCCGGGCGGTGAGGAGCTGTGCCGCGAGGAAGCCGCCGATGGCGAGGACGGCGAGCAGCCAGGCGAAGGAGATGTCGCCGTCGCCGAGGAAGTAGTTGTCGAGGTGGGCGACGACGCCGTCGTTGATGTTGTTGACGGTGCCGAGCCGGCCGAGCACGTAGTCCTGGAGGCCGCTCCAGGCGAGCATGCCGGCCAGGGTGACGACGAAGGCGGGCACGCCGATCTTGGCGAAGAAGAAGCCGTGCAGGGCTCCCATCGCGGCGGCCGTGAGCAGGGCGATCACGATCGCCAGCCACTCGTTCACGCCCTGCCGCACGGCGAGGACGGAGGTGACGGCGGCGCAGACGCCGGCGACCGAGCCGAGCGAGAGGTCGATCTCCCCGAGCAGCAGGACGAAGACGACCCCGACCGAGATCAGGCCGTAGCCGGCGATCCACTTGGTGATGTTGGTCAGGTTGTCCGCTTGGAGGAAGTGGCCGGTGACGCTCTGGAAGATGACCGCGATCAGGATGAGGCCGATCACGACCGGCAGCGAGCCGAGGTCACCGCTGCGGATCTTGCGGCGGAACTCCTCGGCGTACCCGGCGAAGCCGCCCTGGCGGACCAGCAGGCGCGGGTCGGTCGCGGTCGCACTCCCGTCGGTGGGCCCGGCGGTGGGGGTGGTCTGGCTGGTGGTCACTTCGCTTCCTCCGCGATACGTGCCTGGCGCCGGGTGACGGCGTTGTCGGTGGCGCCGGTGATGGCGGAGATGATCTCCTCGGGCGTGGTGCCGGCGACCGGGAAGACGCCGTTGTTGCGGCCGAGCCGCAGGACGGCGACGGTGTCGGCGACCGCGCGGACGTCCGCCATGTTGTGGCTGATGAGGATGACGCCGAGGCCGCGCTGGCGGAGCCGCTCGACCAGGTCGAGGACCTGCGCGGTCTGTTCGACGCCGAGCGCGGCCGTGGGCTCGTCGAGGATGACGATCCGCGGGTCTCCGACCAGGGCGCGGGCGATGGCGACGACCTGGCGCTGTCCGCCGGAGAGCGCGGCGATCGGGATCCGCACGCTGGGGATGCGGATCGACAGGGTGTCCAGCAGCTCCTTGGCCCGGCGCTCCATGGCGACCTCGTCCAGCGCGCCGCGGCGGCGCAGTTCGCGGCCGAGGAACAGGTTGGCGACGACGTCGAGGTTGTCGCAGAGCGCGAGGTCCTGGTAGACGGTGGCGATGCCGAGCGTCTGGGCGTCCTGGGGCCGGGCGATCCGGACCGGGCGCCCGTCCCAGGTGATGGTGCCCTCGTCGATGGGGTGGACGCCGGCGATCGTCTTGACCAGGGTGGACTTGCCGGCGCCGTTGTCGCCGACCAGGGCGAGGACCTCGCCGGCGTGGACGTCGAGGTCGACGTCGGTGAGGGCCTGGACGGCGCCGAAGCGCTTGGAGACCGCGCGCAGCGCCAGTACGGGTGCGCCTGTCACGTGAACCATCTCCTGCGTGGGTGTGCGTGGCGGGGGTGGGTGGGCGCTCGCGGGGCTGTGGGACCCGCGAGGGGGTGGTGCTCGCGACGTGGTCGTGTCGCGACGGGGCGCGTCCGACCCGGCGGTGCCCGCGACGCGGCGGTGCTCGCCGGGGTGCTCGCGCGGTCGGGGGTGCCGGTCGGCGGGCGAGCGGCCGGGCCTCGGGCCGGCGCTCCCCGGTGGGCCGGGGAGCGCCGTGGCGGTTCGCCGGAGCCGGTCGGACGGCCCTGCGGGAACTGCTAGTTGATGCCGGCGGCGGTGCAGCCGGCGGCGTAGTCCGCGGTGCAGATGTCGGCGGGCTTGTAGAGGCCGTCGGCGATCACGGTGTCCTTGATGTTCGCCTTGGTGACGATCTTGGGCTGCAGCAGCTTGGCCGGGATGCCCTTGTCGGTCTCGCTGTCCACCGTGGTGGAGGCGACGGCCTTGACGTCCTTGCCCTGCAGCAGGCTGACGGCCAGTTCGGCGGCGTTGTCGGCAAGCGGCTTGTAGGCCTTGTAGATGGTGTAGGCCTGGTCACCGGCGACGATCCGCTGGACGGCGTCGAGGCCGGCGTCCTGACCGCCGACCGGGACGGTGATGCCGGCCGCCTTGAGCTGGGTGATGATGGCGCCGGCCATGCCGTCGTTGGCGGAGTAGACGGCCTGGAAGCCGTCCTTGCCGAGCTGGGTGATGGCGGCGCCGGTCTTCTGGCCCGCGACGGTGGGCTTCCACTCGCCGGACTGCTCGTAGACCACCTTCTTGATCTTGCCGTCGAGCACCTTGTGGGCACCGGACTTGAAGAGGGCGGCGTTCGGGTCGGCCTCGTCACCGTTGATCATCACGATGTTGGCGTCGGCGGCCCTGCCGCCGAGGGCGTCCAGCAGGGCCTGGCCCTGGAGCTCGCCGACCTTCTCGTTGTCGAAGGAGACGTAGGCCGCGACCGGGCCGGTGGCCAGCCGGTCGTAGGCCACGACCTTGACGCCCTTTCCGGCCGCCTCCTTGACCCACGACTGGGTGGACTTGGCGTCGAAGGCGTCGAGGACGATCACCTTCACGCCCTCCGCGATCAGGGTGTCGAACTGCTGCTTCTGCTTCGCGGCGCTGCCCTCGGCGTTGCTGTAGCGGACCTTGCAGTCCGGGCAGAGGGCGGTGACCTTGGCCTCGATGAACGGGCGGTCGAAGGACTCGTAGCGGGTGGAGGATGCGTTCTCCGGCAGGAGCAGGCCGATGGACTTGGTGTCCCCGGAGCTCGCGCTGTCCTTCTTGTCTCCACCGGCCTTGCCGCAGGCGGCCATGGACAGGGCCAGTGAGACCGCGGCGGTGCCGACGAGGACGCGACGCATCGTTGCGTTCATGGGGGGTGCCTCCGTGACAGGTGCCGCAGCGCTGCGGCGAGGTGGGAGGAGTTAACCCGGCCCCGTCAGCTGGCGTCAATAAGTAAATTCAAGCTCTCCTCAATCCCGACTCTTTCGTTATCTTCATGAACGCCCACTCGGGATTGAAACCTGGAGATTCCTCCGAGTCGAGCTATGACAGGACATGACAGAACGGACGAATCCCTCCAGAAAATGGGCCCCACCTGGTACGGACCTGAGGGAAAGCCGAGCGGAGCGCGCACGGACCGAGCCCGAGCGACCATCCGAGGCCCTCTTGACAGGAACAGGGCAGGTCTACTCAAGCGTTCAAGAGTTTGATCAACCGTCAGAGAGAAGGGGCGACGTGCGAGCCCGGTAGCGGCCGGGCGTCGTCCCGAAGAGCCGGTTGAAGGCGTGCGAGAGCGCGTACGGGGTCGCGTATCCGACCCGGCGGGCGATGACGTCCAGCGGCTCGGCGGTCTGCTGGAGCAGCGCCGCCGCGCGCGTCATCCGCCACCAGGTGAGGTAGGCCATCGGCGGACGGCCGACCAGCCCGGTGAACCGCCGGGTGAGGGTGGCCCGGGAGACCCCGGCGTGGGCGGCGAGGTCCTCGGTGCTCCAGCCCCGCGCAGGGTCCTCGTGCAGGGCCCGCAACGCGGCGGCGACGACCGGGTCACCCAGCGCGGCGGACCAGCCACCGCCCCGCGCCCCCGACGGCCCCGGCCCTCCGGTGGCGGCCGGACCGTCCGGCGCCCCGGCTCCGCCCCCGTCGGCAGCACCACCTGCACCGCCCGCACCACCTCCACGGCCCGGACCGGCGCCGGGCGGCCCGGCCAGCCAGGCGCGCACCATGTAGACCAGCAGCAGGTCGATCAGGCTCGGCACGGCCAGCGCCGCACCGGCCTCGTCGGCGGCCAGCTCTCCCCCCAACAGGTCCACGGCCGAGCGCAGTTGCGGGTGGCCGCCGACCCGGTTCGCCAGGTGGACCACGTCCGGGAGTTCCAGCATCAGCGGGTGCGTCCGGCTGTGCTCCAGGCGGTACTTGCCGCAGAGCAGCTCGACCGCCGCCCCCGTCCCGGAGCCGGGGGCGGACTCGTACGAGGCGGCGGGGCCGAGCGGCGGCACCGGCCGTCCGGGGCCGAGCAGCCGGTCGATCGGTACCGCCCGCGCCGCCTCGGCCGGCTCCAGCGGCGCGCTCGCGAGGACGTGGCCGGTCCCGTGCGGCAGCAGCACCGCGTCACCGGCGCCCAGGGCCACCGGCGCGCCACCGTCGGGCAGCAGCCAGCAAGCGCCCTCCAGCACCACGTGGAACCCGGCCCCGTCGTACGGGGGGATCCGGGTGGACCACGGTCCGACGACCCGCAGCCGGACCGAGGAGGGCCGGCCGATGCGCACGGCCGCGATCGCGTCGCTCACCACGTCCATCCGGTCATCCTACGGTGGCCGGCCACGCACCTGTGAGCCGATCGCGTATCCGATTGATCTTCTGAAGCATTGAGCCGCTCAGCCGGCGCCTCCTAGGCTCGACACCGGCGGCGTACGGAAGTGGCGCCCTACGAACCAGCCGCACAGCTGTACAGCTGTGCGGCTGAACAGGTGCACAACCACACGGGTGCACAACGACACGGGGAGGAACCATGGAGCGGATCGTGCTCGGCGACGCCGAGATCATCAGGGTGGTCGAGTGGGAGGGGCCGTTCGTCCCGGCGCAGAGGATCGTGCCCGGTCTGCCGGCCGGGGAGTGGGAGCGGAACGCGGACTGGCTGGCCCCCGACCACTGGGACCGGGCCGGGGACGACTACCGGGGGGCGCTCCAGACCTGGGTGGTCCGCCACGGCGGTCGGACCGTCCTGGTCGACACCAGCGTCGGGGACGGTCGGCAGCGCCCGCACAGCCCGCACTTCCACGACCGGCGGAGCGACTTCCTCGACCGCCTGGAAGCGGCCGGGGTCCGTCCGGAGGACGTCGACGTGGTGGTCAACACCCACCTGCACGCCGACCACGTCGGCTGGAACACCGTCGCCCGGGACGGCGAGTGGGTCCCCGCCTTCCCCAACGCCACCTACTACCTGCCGGCCGCGGACCACGCCGCGATCGATCCGGACGGGCCGGAGTCGGGACCGGCCCCGGCGGACGCCGACGCCCGGGTCTGGCGGGAGGAACGGCGGCTGATGTTCGCCGACAGCATCGCGCCGGTCGTCCGCTCCGGACAGGCCGTGCTCTGGGAGGGCGGTCACCGGCTCGACGAGGCACTCACCCTGGAGCCCGCGCCGGGTCACACCCCCGGCTCGTCGGTGCTGCGGCTCGCCTCACGCGGGGAGCGGGCGGTGTTCGTCGGCGATCTGCTGCACAGCCCGGTGCAGTTGCTCCACCCGGCCTGCAACAGCTGCTTCTGCGAGGACCCGGCCCGGGCCGCCGCCAGCCGGCAGCGGGTGCTGCAACGCGCCGCCGACACGAGGGAACTCGTGGTCCCCGCCCACTTCGCGGGCGCGGGCGCCGTCGAAGTACGGCGTGCGGGAAGCGGATTCGCGGTCTCCCGTTGGGCCGCCTGACCGGCCCGGGATCAACCGGGCTCCGCGAGCAGCAGCGGCGTCTCCCCCGCGGCACCGCCGTCCGGGAACCGCCACTCGCCCCGAACGGCTACGGCCGCTCGAAGTACTGCACCACTCCGCCGGCCGAGAAGCACAGCGCGCCCGCGAAGGTCCCCCAGTTCGCGATGTCGGTGTTGACCGGGCTCCCGGTCTCCGGACGGGTGAACGCCGCCACCGCCGAGAGCAGGAAGAGCACGGACCCGATCTGGTTGACCAGCACGATCCACCACCCGATGCCGCGCGCGTGCACGCACCAGCGGCCGTGGCAGACCTCGACCAGCGCGAGGTGTCCCGAGATCAGGAACAGCACGCACCCCACCATGTCCGGGGCCCAGACCAGCCGGTCCGCCTGCCGGACCGAGAGGCCCTGGAGGAAGGAGTCCAGCAGGTTCACACCGAACACCAGGGTCCCGGCGAACAGGACGAACGTGCTGAGCCAGTCGATCCGCTGAGGTTCGTAGCTCCACCAGCGCCAGGCCCGGGTGACCGGTGCATCCGTCCCACCGGAGCGGCGCGGGGCATTGACCGCCTGGAGCAGCGAGGCGTAGCCGCCGGTGTTGAAGAACAGGCCTCCCACGAAGAAGACCGAGGCGATCGCCGTCGGGCCGACGTCGGTGACCGCCGCGAGGAGGGCGCCGAGCGCGAACAGCCCGCCGCCGATCACGAACGCGACGGCGGCGACGGTGTTGAGTGTGCGCAGGCGGTGCAGTGCCCGGCCGTCCGCACGGTGCGGCGCCCCCTCGGCTCCCGACTCTGCCAGCGTCCTGAACACACCGCGTTTGCGGGCCGGCCGGGATTCCCAGACCGCCAGGCCGCCCTCGGCCCTGCGCCAGGTGACCCGGGTCGTGAACGGTCCAGCGCCCTCGGCGCGCTCGTCGCGGCGAACCATGGCACGAGCCTAGACCGGAGCGGGCCGTCACCCGCCCTGCGCGGCAAGGCGTGTCCCGACCGGAGTGCGGGAGGAACCACCGGCCTGCCTCCCCGGCCCGGCCACCCGTCCGGCGGGCCGGGCGGCCGGGCTTGTCAGCCGGCCCGGACCGCGTCCACCCAGCGGGCGAGGTCCTGTTCGGCGAGTTCGGGGTGGTCGAGCAGCCGCTCGCGCACGGCGGTCAGGACGGGCCCGCCACCGGCCAGCGCGAGGTCCTTGGCGGCCAGCCGGACCGGGAAGTCGGCGTCGTCGGAGCGGGCCCGGCCGACCGCACCACCGAGCGGTCCGCTCGCCAGCGCGCCCAGGGCCAGTTCCTCCGGGAGGCCGAGCGAGTCGGCCAGGGCGAGTGCCTCCGCCACCACGGCGACTCCCCCGATCACCGCGCCGATCACCACCAGCTTCAGCGCCGCGCCCGACCCGGGACCGCCGCAGTGCACCACCGAACCGAGCGTCTCCAGTACCGGCCGGACCCGGTCGAGGTCGGCGGGCTCCCCGCCCGCCAGCACGGTCAGCCCGCCCGACGCGGCCGGGCCGACGCTGCCGAGCACCGGCGCGTCCACCAGCCCCACGCCGTCCGGCAGTCGTCCGCGCAGGGCGGCCACCGCCGCCGGACCGACGGAGGACATCTCGGTCCAGATCGTGTCGGGCACCAGTTCCCCCACGAACCGCTCGGCCACCGCCGCCAGCGCCTCCGGGTCGGACAGCATCGTGACGACGACGCCCGCCCCGCGCACCGCCTCCGCCGGATCGGCGGCCTCCGGGAGCCCCTCGGCCCTCCCGGGCGTGCGGTTCCACACCGTCAACGGGTAACCGGCGTCGGCGAGTCGGCGGGCCATCGGTCGACCCATCCGGCCGAGGCCGAGAAATGCGATCTTCTCCATGGCCTCCACGCTAGGAACCATCGAGCCAGGCGACAAGCGAATGTCTCGCATGGTAGCCATGCGGAATGGACATGGCCTGGCTCGAAGTCTTCCGCACCGCCGCCCGACTGGGCTCGTTCACCGCCGCCGGCGAGCGGCTGGGGTTCACCCAGTCCGCGATATCCCGTCAGATCTCCACCCTGGAGGCCGAGTTCGGTGCGCCGCTCTTCGACCGACTGGCCCGGGGCGTGCGACTCACCGAGCACGGACGCACCCTGCTGCCGCACGCCGAGGCGCTGCTGGAGCGGCTGGACGGCACTCGCCGCGACCTGGCGGCGCTCACCGAGCTGAACCTCGGCAGGCTGCGGGTCGGCGCGTTCGACAGCGCCAACGCGGCGCTGGTCCCGGACGCGCTGGCAGCCTTCCGGGCCGCGCACCCGCTGGTCGGGGTCTCGCTCACCGAGGGGCTCTCGTCCGCCCTGCTGGACCGGCTCCGGGACGGCGCGATCGACCTCGCGCTGGTCTCCGCCTATCCCGAACACCCTTACGACACCGAGCTGTTCGACCTCCGCCCGCTGGTCGACGATCCGGTCCTGGTGGCTCTTCCACCGGACCACCCGCTGGCGGGCCGCGCGTCGGTGCAGCTGGCCGAGCTCGCCGGGGAGCACTGGATCGCCGCCAGTCGGCGGGCCGAGTCGACCCTGCTGGCCGCCTGCGTGCGCAGCGGCTTCCGGCCGCGGATCGAGTACGAGGTGGCCGGGTGGCCCGCCAAACTCGGCCTGGTGGCCGTCGGGTTGGGTGTCACCCTGATCCCCGCCCTGGCCGCCCGCGCCGCCCGGCCGGACGTCGCCCTCGTCCCGCTCCACCCGGACGACACGCCCGTCCGCCTGGTCCGCACCGCCACCCTCAGGGACCGGTCGGTCCCGCCGGCGGTCACCGCCTTCCTCGGCCACCTCGCCGCGGCGGCGGAGCCCACCACCCGGGGCTGACCGCCCGACCCGGACCGGAGCCCCGGCCGGGGTCCTGCGCTCCGGTCGGCGGCGCAGGGTCGGCAGGGGGCCGGTCCCCGCGCCGCCGTCCAGCGGCAGAGCGCCCGCTCCGCAGTGCCGACCAGGACTTCGACCACCTCCTCGACCGGCAGGGCGCGGCCGGTCCGGAGCCGGCGGACACCGGACACCGGACACCGGACACCAGACACCGGACGGCGAGCGGGCGAGCAGGGACGGGGCAGGGGCCGGAGCAGGGACGGGGCACCGGTCCCGGCGCGGGGCCGGAGGCCCGGGACGGGGGCGGGCGGAACCGGGCCCTGCCCGGGCCGGTGCCCGACACGGGCCGGGCACCGGATCGGGCCAGGAGGCGACCGCTGCCCCAGGCGTCCGGGACGGCGGGCGGCGGACCTTGGAAGCCACGCCCGGCCCGCGCCGGGCGCACCGATCCGCACCCACCCACGGGAACCCCCTCATGACCGCACAGTCCGCCCTGTCCGCCGCCCTCCTCGACGCCCGCCGCTCCGTCTGCCTGCCCGACCTGCTCCGCGCGCAGGTGGCCGCCCGGCCCGACGCCACGGCCGTGACCGGCGACGGCGGCCGGCTCAGCTACCGCGAGCTCGGCGAGGCCGCCGGCGCCCTCGGGGCCCACCTGCACCAGCTGGGTGCGGGCGCCGACGACTGCGTCGGCCTCTACACCGAACCGTCCCTGGAGCTGATGACCGGCGTCTGGGGCATCCTCTGCGCGGGCGCCGCCTACCTGCCGCTCTCCCCGGAGTACCCGGAGGAGCGGATCCGCTACATGATCGAGTCCAGTGGCACCAGGGTGATCGTCGCTCAGGACCACCTGCGGCACCGGCTGGCCGGGCTGGCCTCGCCGGGCGTCCGGATCGTCACACCCGCCGACCTCCGCGAGGCCGCCGGCACGCACCCCATCCCGCACCAGAGCCGGGGACCCGGCGACCCGGCCCCCGGCCCGACCCCGGACGCGCTGGCGTACGTCATCTACACCTCCGGCAGCACCGGCCGGCCCAAGGGCGTGATGATCGAGCACCACAGCATCGTGTCGCAGCTGCGCTGGCTGACCGACGCCGGCCACCTCGGCCCGGACACCACCGTGCTGCAGAAGACGCCGATGAGCTTCGACGCCGCGCAGTGGGAGATCCTCGCGCCCGCCGCCGGCGCCCACGTCGTGATGGGGGCGCCGGGCGTCTACCGGGATCCGGACGGGCTGATCGACGCGGTGCTGGAGCACGGCGTGACCGCCCTCCAGTGCGTCCCCACCCTGCTCCAGGCGCTGCTGGAGACCGAGCGGTTGCCCGGCTGCACCACGCTGCGCGCGGTCTACTCGGGCGGCGAGGCGCTCTCCGTCCGGCTCGCCCGGGCCCTCACCGCCGAGCTGCCCCGGGCCTCGCTGGTCAACCTGTACGGACCGACCGAGTGCACCATCAACGCGACCGCCCACCGGGTCGACCCGGAGGCCCTCGGCGAGGGCTCGGGTTCGGTGCCGATCGGCCTGCCGGTCGACCGCACCCGCTGCTTCGTGCTGGACGCGGAGCTGGCCCCGGTGGAGGTCGGCGCCACCGGCGAGCTGTACGTCGGCGGCGTCCAGCTGGCCCGCGGCTACCTGAACCGGCCCGACCTGACGGCGGAACGGTTCGTCGCCTCGCCGTACCTCCCGGGCGAGCGGCTGTACCGCACCGGCGACCTCGCCCAGTGGAACCCGGACGGCACCCTGCAGTGCGCCGGCCGGACGGACAGCCAGGTCAAGCTGCGCGGGTACCGCGTCGAGCTGGACGAGATCGCACTCGCGATCGAGGACCACACCTGGGTGCGCCGGGCCGCCGCCGTGGTGACCGACGACGCGCGGACGGGACACCGGAACCTGGTGGCCTGCGTGGAGCTGAACCCCAAGGAGGCGGCCCTGATGGACCAGGGCAGCCACGGCGGGCACCACCGGTCCAAGGCGAGCAAGCTCCAGGTGAAGGCGCAGCTGTCGAACCCGGGTCTGCGGAGCCCGGGTCAGCTGGCCGGCCGGCCGGTGGTCGGGCTTCCGGGGCGGCAGGAGAGCGGACGGCAGCGCCGGGAGGCGTTCGCCCGCAAGACCTACCGGTTCTTCGAGGGCGGCCCGGTGACCCGCGACGACCTGCTGGCCCTGCTCGCCGCCCCGCACCCTGCGGACCGGCCGGACCACCACCGGACCGCCCGCCGGGACGGCGGCGTGACCCTGGCCGAGCTGGGCGGGATCCTGCGGTGGTTCGGACAGTTCCACAGCGAGGAGCGGCTGCTGCCGAAGTACGCGTACGCCTCCCCCGGCGCGCTGTACGCCACCCAGCTGTACCTGGAGACGAACGGCTCCGAGGGCCTGGCCGCGGGCGTCCACTACTACCACCCGGTCGAGCACACCATGGTCCGGGTCGGCGACGCGGCCGACGGCGCCGCGCCCCTGGCCCTGCACTTCCTCGGCCGGCGCAGCGCGATCGAGCCGGTGTACCGGAACAACATCCAGGAGGTGCTGGAGTTCGAGACCGGGCACATGCTCGGTGTCCTGGAGGAGGTGCTGCCCGCGTACGGGCTGGCGGTGCGGCCGCTCGGTCACGAGCCGGCCGTCCGACGGCGGCTGGACGTCGCCGACGAGGACCTCTACCTGGGCAGCTTCACGGTCGTCCCGGAGGACGGTCGGCCGTACCGGGACGACACCGAGCTCTACGTCCAGGCCCGGCCGGGCCGGGTCGAGGGCCTTCCGGCCGGCACCCACCGGTACGAGGACGGCGGGCTGACGCTGATCTCGGACGAGCTGGTGGAGGCCCGGCACGTCATCGCGATCAACCAGCAGGTGTACCGGCGGGCGGACTTCGGCATCTCGGCGGTGAGCCGGGCGGCGGAGCCGTGGCTGGAGTACATCGGCCTGGGCACCCGGCTGCACCACCTGCAGCGCAACGGACTCGGCTTCGGGTTCATGTCCTCGGGCTACAGCTCCAGGACCGGGCACCCGCTGCCGGCCGCCCGGCGGCTGGACGCCGTCCTCGCGTCGTGCGGGATCGCGCCCGGGCCGTCGTACTTCTTCCTCGGCGGGCGGGTCAGTGGCGAGCAGATCCGCAGCGAGGGCATGCGGGAGGACGCCGTGCACATGAAGGGCCCTGCGGAGATGATCCGGGACGAGCTGGCCGCCGCGCTGCCCGACTACATGGTCCCC
Source organism: Kitasatospora sp. NPDC127035 (assembly GCF_042726075.1). NCBI lineage: Bacteria > Bacillati > Actinomycetota > Actinomycetes > Kitasatosporales > Streptomycetaceae > Kitasatospora > Kitasatospora sp. NPDC127035. The sequence continues at coordinate 111,760 of NZ_JBHXDN010000011.1, forward strand.
AACCGGGTGCTGGTCCTGGACGAGCTGCCGCTCACCGCCAACGGGAAGGTCGACGTCAGGGCCCTCGCCGCCGGCGAGCAGGTCCGGGACGCCGGAACGGGCGCGCCGTTCGTGGCGCCGTCGACGCCGACCGAGCGCCGGCTCGCCGAGGTCTGGGGCGCCGCGCTGAAGTACGAGGCCGTCTCACTGGCCGACGAGTTCTTCGCCGCGGGCGGGAACTCGCTGATCGCCGTGGCGCTGGTCAACCGGGTCAACCGGGAGTTCGGCACCCGGCTGCCGCTCCAGGTGCTGTTCGAGAGCCCGGGACTGGCCGGCCTCGCGGAGCGGATCGACCGCTCCGGCGCCGCCGGCGGTTCCGGCGGGCCGGCCTCCCGGCTGGTGCCGCTGCACCGCGGGGGCGCCGGTGACCCGGTGTTCTGCTGGCCGGGGCTGGGCGGCTACCCGATGAACCTGCGGCCGCTCGCCGGCCGGGCGGGCCGGCCGTTCTACGGCGTGCAGACGTACGGCATCAACCCCGGGGAGACGCCGTACCCGACGATCCGGCAGATGGCCGCCGCCGACGTGGCGGAGATCCTCCGGATCCGCCCGGAGGGTCCGTACACCCTGTGGGGGTACTCCTTCGGCGCCCGGGTCGCCTTCGAGGCCGCGTGGCAGCTGGAGCAGGCGGGCCGGCGGGTGGACGACCTGCTGCTGATCTGCCCGGGCAACCCGGAGCTGCGGAAGGCCGGCGGCGAGCGGTACGGACGCGAGTACTCCTACCGCAACCCGGCGTACCTGACCATCCTGTACTCGGTGTTCGCGGGCTCGATCAGCGGGCCGGGGCTGGACCGGTGCCTGGCCGAGGTCCGGGACGAGGACGGCTTCGCCGCCTTCGTCCACGGGCTGATGCCGGAGCTGGACTTGGAGGTCGTCCGCCGGATCGCCCGGATCGTCGGGGAGACCTACGAGTTCGACTACAGCTTCCGCGAGCTGGCCGAGCGGCGGCTGTCGGCGCCGGTGACCGTGTTCAAGGCCACCGGCGACGACTACTCGTTCATCGAGGAGAGCTCCGGCTACTCGGCGACGGCGCCGACGGTGATCGAGCTGGCCGGCGACCACTACGGCGTGCTGAAGGAGCACGGCGTCGGCGAGCTGGTGGCCGCGGTCCGGTCCCGGTCCGGGGGCCTGAACCGCTGACCCGCCGTTTCCCGGCCCGTCCCGGCCGGGCGGGACGGGCTGGGACAGGCCGGGCGGGGCGGGGTGGTTCAGCCGCGGGTCCGGTCCGGCGGCTGCGGCTCCGACACCGGCCCCGCGCCTCCCGGCCCTCCCGCGTCCGTCCCGGCGGACTCGGCCGCCTCCGCGGACTCCGCGGACTCCGCGGACTCCGCCAACAGCTTGATCCGCGCCAGCCGCCGGTCCCAGTCCGCCGCGAGCGAGGCCATCCACCGCGCGGTCGCGTCCAGCGCCTCGGGCCGGACGGCGTAGCGGACCTCGCGGCCGGCCCGACGGCCGGTGACCAGCCCGGCGGTGTCCAGGACGGCGAGGTGCTTGACCACGGCCTGCCGGGTGACGGGCAGTCGCCCGGCGAGCGTGGTCGCGGTCGCCTCGCCCTGGGCGGCGAGCAGGTCGAGCAGCCGGCGCCGGGTCGGGTCCGCCAGCGCGCCGAGCACGCCGTCGACGACCTCGGCGCCGCCGCTCCGCCGCTCCGTCACGCCGACCGCTGCTCGGCCCGCGTGCGGAGCGCGTCGAACACCTGGGGCCAGCCGCCGCTGTTGTCCCGGACGGCCTGGCTCCGCCGCTCCTCGGAGACGGCCAGGGCCGCGAACCCGCTCTCGACGACCCGCAGGCGGGTCTTGTCGCCCTCCTCGGTCAGGGTGAACTCCACCAGCGTGGTGTTGTCCTCGCGCAGTTCCTCGCCGGGGAACGCGCTGGCCCAGCGGTAGGCCAGGTAGGTCGGCGGCTCGACCTTCTCCACCCGCACGGGGAAGTCCCCGTACTCGGCGCTCCGCGCCACGGTCGACTCGCCCTCGCGCGCCACCGTGCCGGCCACGCTCTGCGCGTCCACCCAGAACCCGGGCTGGGCCACCAGTGCCCAGACCCGGTCCAGGGGGGCCGCGATCAGGGTCTCGCGCTCGATCCGGTCCTCGCTCATGGGATGCTCCTCCGTCGTCACCAGTGAATGCAACCCCATGGTTGCACCTGGCCCCGCCCGGGCGCAACCGGAGAGTTGCGCCCGGGCGGCGGAGCCGCACCGGTCAGCCCCACCACTGCTCCGGAACGGCGACCTCGTCGCGGGCCGGCCCGGCCGGGGCCTCGACGGCCCGCGCGGGGCCGGCGGTGACCAGCAGCTCGTCCCGCCCGGTCGCGGCCACCTGGTAGCCGGACTCCCGCAGGACCACGGCGACCGCACCGGTGACCGCCGCCCTGATCCCCTCGACCGGCGGCGGGTCGGCCCGCTCCACCTCGCCGGACCCGCCCGCCCCGTCGGCCGGGTCAACCGGCCGCCAGTCCACTACCACCCCCTGGGGGCGGTGACCGATCCGCAGGCCCGACGGCCCCCGTCCGGTGTCGAACCCGGCCCGGGCCAGGTCGGTCGTCACGTCCTCGAAGAGTTCCCGGTGATCCACCATTGGCGCAGCGTAGGCCCGCCGCCACGCCCTCCCCGGGCACGGCGCGCACCAAACGCTCCGGCGCCCCGGCACAGCACCCGGGCGCAGCATCCCGGCCGCCGGAGGCGACGGGGGACCCTCGGGCGAGCCGACACGAGCGGCCGGACGGGCCGATGGACGTGCACAGTCGGCGCGGTGCCGACAGCATGTCAGAGTAAGCGCTCCATCACTTTGAGCAACGGGGGCGGCGGGTCGGCGGATCCGCGCGCCGGCGTACCCGGCTCCCCCGCATCGAGAGGTCCGATGATCACATCACTCCGCCGGCCGGCAGCTCAGCGGCCGGGCGTCCAGGACGTTCCGCAGCGGACACCGGGGAGCCCGTCGTGAGAGCCGGTCAGCAGCCGAGCCCGGCACCGGCCACCAGCACCCGTGCGGCACCGGCCAACAAGGTCGAGGCGTTCGCCGACTGGGCCGACGGGCGGCTCGGCATCTACGCCCTGTCCAGGTCCAACCTGCGCAAGATCTTCCCGGACCACTGGTCCTTCATGCTGGGCGAGATCTGCCTCTACACCTTCATCATCATCATCCTGACCGGTGTCTGGCTGACGCTGTTCTTCATCCCGTCGATGGGCGAGGTCATCTACGAGGGCTCGTACGTGCCCCTCAGGGGCGTCCCGATGTCGGAGGCCTTCGCCTCGACGATGGAGATCAGCTTCGACCTCCGCGGCGGCCTGCTGATCCGGCAGATCCACCACTGGGCCGCCATCGTCTTCGTCGCGGCCATGTTCGTGCACATGATGCGCGTCTTCTTCACCGGGGCGTTCCGCAAGCCGCGCGAGATCAACTGGATGTTCGGCGCGCTGCTGCTGTTCCTCGGCATGTTCGACGGCTTCATGGGCTACTCGCTGCCCGACGACCTGCTCTCCGGCACCGGCATCCGGTTCATGGAGGGCGCGATCCTCGCCGTGCCGATCGTCGGCACGTACCTCCAGTTCTTCATCTTCGGCGGCGAGTTCCCGGGCGTGGTCATCATCCCGCGGCTGTTCACCGTGCACGTCCTGCTGATCCCGGGGATCATGCTGGGGCTGCTGGTGGCCCACCTGATCCTGGTCTTCTACCACAAGCACACCCAGTTCGCCGGGCCCGGCCGGACCAACAGGAACGTCGTCGGGATGCCGCTGATGCCGGTCTACATGGCCAAGGCCGGCGGCTTCTTCTTCCTGGTGTTCGGCGTCATCTCGGCCATGGCGGCGATCGCCACCGTGAACCCGATCTGGGCGTACGGCCCCTACCGGCCCGACCAGGTGTCCACGGACGCCCAGCCCGACTGGTACATGGGCTTCTCCGAGGGCCTGATCCGGATCATGCCGGGCTGGGAGATCGGGCTCTGGGGCCACACCCTGAACCTGGGTGTCTTCGTACCGCTGATGATCTTCCCGCTGGTGCTGGTGGCGATCTGGTCCTACCCCTTCCTGGAGGCCTGGATCACCGGCGACCGGCGCGAGCATCACATCGCCGACCGGCCGCGCAACGCCCCGGTGCGCACCGCCTTCGGGGCCGCCTGGATCAGCCTCTACCTGGTCCTGCTGGCCGGCGGCGGCAACGACCTGCTGGCCACCCACTTCCACCTGTCGATCAACTCGATCACCAACGCGGTGCGGATCGCGTTCTTCGTGGCGCCGGTCGTGGTCTTCGTCATCACCAAGCGGTGGTGCCTGGGCCTCCAGCGACGGGACCGGGAGAAGGTGCTGCACGGGCGCGAGACCGGCGTCATCAAGCGCCTCCAGCACGGCGAGTTCGTCGAGGTGCACGCGCCGCTGCCGCCCGGACGGCTGTACACGCTCACCTCGCACGACCAGCCGCAGCCCGTCGAGCTGCCGGCCGAGGTGGACGAGAACGGGGTGGCCCGCAGGACCGGGCTGCTGACGCGCACCCGCGCCAAGCTCTCCCGCGGCTTCTACGGCGGGGGCGGCCAGATCGCCAAGCCGACCGCCGAGGAGCACGAGGAGATCACCAGCGGCCACGGGCACCACTGACCCGGACGCCCCCGCGCGACCGGGGCCCGCCGCACACCTTCGGGGTGTGCGGCGGGCCCCGGTCGCGCAACCGGCGGCCGTCAGCCGTGCAGGGCCGCCGGGAGGGCGGCGAGCAGCGCCGCCGCCAGCGCCACGGAGAGGCAGACGGCCGCCCACCGCGCGCAGATCCGGCGGCACTCGGAGCGGTAGCGGGCGGCGAGCTGCCGGCACCGCTCGACCGCCCGGTCCACGACCTCTTCGGCGTACCGGAGGCGGTCGTCCGCGTAGGCGCGCTCCAGCGCCTCCCGGTCGTCGGGCGAGAGCCAGGGGAACCGGTCGGCGAAGGCCCGGGCGTCCCGTTCGGCCGCCGCCACCTCCGCCTCCCAGGCCAGGTAGCCCTCCAGCCGGGCGATCTCCACCCGGGCGTCCACCGCCTGTCCGCCCGCCTGCGGGCCCGTCGCCCGCCTGCCGGGACGCGCGTTCCGCGCCTTCGGCGGGCGCTCTCTGCCACCCATGACCGCTCCTCGTGCCGTCGTCGTCCAGCACCCCCCGGGCGCGGACCGATCCGCGACCACGCAACTACTACCAGTGACCGGAGGCGGTCGGCGCCAGACGCGCCGGGCCGCCGGCCGCCCGGCCCGCAGGGCACCGGCGCGCGGCGCACAACGCGCGCCGGGGAGGCTCCGGCGCACGTCGGCACGGGTGCGCACGGGCGCGGTGACACCGGAGGACCACGGACACGCTCCGCACATGGCCGTGTACCATCAGCCATCGAGACCGGCGCCCTGCTCCGCGTCGGCCCGGCCCGCCCCGGCCCGCCCGGGGCGCGAACCAGGAGGTCAGCCATGCCCGACGCCGGTCGGTTCAGCGAGTTGGGCGAGCAGGGCTCGCGCGCCGTCATGGAAGCCGCCGCCGTCCTGGAACGCGAGCTCTCCGCCGGACTGGCGGACGCCAAGGCGGCCACCGCCCGGCTGACCGGCGAGCACCGCGTCGACCAGGAGGAGTTCGACCAACTGGTCCGCCGGGTCTCGGAGAACACCCACCAGCTGATCGACGCGGTCAGCACCCGGGTGCTCGCGGCCACCACCGGCGAGGTGTCCGATCAGGCCGAGCGGCTCGCCACCAACGCGCACGACGTCCTCGACCTGCTGCTCAACCTGAGCAGCCTCGCCCCCGGCTTCGCCAACCGCACCATGCAGAGCGCCTTCGGTCCGCAGCGCGGGCCGACCGGCGGGGCCGGGGACGCCACCGGCGACGGCTCCTCCGCCCGGCCGAACGGGTGAGCACGGCGGCCGGTCCGACGGCCGTCGGGGCGCCGCTGGTCGAACGGGTCCTCGCCCGGTACCGCGAGCGGACCGTCACCGAGCTGCTCCGCCACATCCCCGAACAGAGCCCGCCGTACCTCTACGAGCTCACCGCCGACTACCCGGCCCGCCCGTGCAAGGGACTGCGCGCAGCGCTCTGCCTGGTCACCTGCACCGCGTTCGGCGGCTCCGCGGAGCGGGCGCTCAACCCGGCGGTCACCGTCGAGCTGTTCCACAACGCCTTCCTGATCCACGACGACATCCAGGACGGCAGCGAGCTGCGCCGCGGGTCGCCCACGCTCCCCGCCCGGTACGGCGTCGAGGTGGCACTGAACGTCGGCAACGCGACCAACCTGCTCGGACTGCGCCGGGTGATGGCCAACCGGCGGGCGCTCGGCGGGGAGCTCGCCTGGCGGCTGTTCGAGGAGACCGAGCTGATGTGCCGCCAGTCGCTGGAGGGACAGGCGCTGGAGATCGGCTGGATCCGGGACAACGTCTGCGACCTCACCGCCACCGACTACTACCGGATGTGCCTCAAGAAGACGTCCTGGTACACCTTCCTCTACCCGTGCCGCTCCGGCCTGCTGGTCGCCGAGGGGGCCTCCGCGGACGCGTCCCGGCTCGACCGGTTCGGCTGGTACCTCGGCGCCGCCTTCCAGATCCAGGACGACGTGCTCAATCTGGTCGGAACGGCCGAGGAGTACGGCAAGGAGATCGCCGGGGACCTCTGGGAGGGCAAGCGCACCCTCATGCTGATCCACCTGCTGGAACGCGCCACCCCCGCCGAACGGGCCCGGGTCGTACGGTACCTGAGCAGCACCCGGGCCCGGCGCGGCCCCGACGCGGCCGACGACGTCCACTGGCTGCTCGACCGGATGGCGGCGTACGACTGCGTGGCCGGCGCCCAGGAGGCCGCCGCCGGGCTGGTCGCGGCCGCCGAGCGGGAGATCGAGGGCATCGTCGCGGACCTGCCCGAACCGGCCGGCGAGGACGCCGACGCGGTCGAGCGGACCGTCGAGGCGCGGGAGTTCCTGCTGGCCCTGCCCGGATTCGTGGTCGCCCGCGGACGCTGACCCTTGCGCGTTCACCCACCCTGCGTAAGATCCACAAGGCCGGCCCCGGAGGACGGGAACCGGTCACAGGTCGGTCGACGTCACCGGGGATGACGTCGCTGCGGTCAACGTGGGGGTGGGTGGCCGATGTCCATAGAATCCGGGCTGCGCGAGCTCGAACGGCTCGCCGGGCGGCTACCGGCCGGGGTCGACCTGTACCGGCTCCGCCCGGACGGTCGCGTCCTGCTCGCCGACCGCGAGGGCGCACGGGAGTTGGGCCCGGACACCGTGCACGGGCCCGCCGGTGAGGAACTGCTCCGCTTCATCGACGAGGGCCAGTTCGCCCACTACCTGGTCGGCGACGCCAAGACCTCGCCCGAGCGGCCGTCGAACGCCACCTACAAACTCGGCATCGTCGCCCCGCGCAGCGCCTTCACCCCGCACGCCCACGGCGGTGAGCACCTGGTGCTCAGCCTCGGCCACGCGGCCTGCGGCCTGTACGACGCCGAGCGGCGCCGGGTGGTGGACGTCCCGCTGACACCCGGGCTGCTGATCCGGATCCCCGAGCTGATGCCGCACTCCTTCGCCAACCGGGGCACCGAACCGCTCAACATCCTCGCCGCCAACACCGGTTACGGCATCGATCACGAGGACTACGCGATCACCGCCGCCGAGGCGGAGCGCCGGCAGGACACCGAACTCGCCGAGGCGCTGCGGGCCGTGGAACGGGGACAGCAGGTGGGCGGGGTCAGCGCCCGCGAACGGCTGGCCGCCCGGCTGCGCCGCCTGGCGGCCGCCCTGGAGGTGCCGCGGTGATCTGCCCGCACTGCCGGCAGCGGCTGCTGCGGCGCGAGCGCACCGACCGCCGCTGCGCCCGCTGCCGGCGCCGCTTCGCCCTGGAACCGAAGCTCGACCAGGGCCTGACCGACCTCCGGCTGCGGCAGCACGCGGACCGGCTCACGGACGGCGGCCGGCTCGTCTGCACCACCGACCAGCTCCGCTGGTCCGTCGTGACGCGGCAGCTCCCCCGGGCCGAGCAGGCCCGCCCGCCGCAGGCCCCGCCCGAACCCACCGCCGACGCGGACAGACCGGGCTGCGCGACGGCCGGCGCCGTCGTCCCGCTGGCCGCCGCCGTCCTCTGGGCCGTCCTGGTGCCCGGGCACCGGCTCCTCGCCCTCGCGCCGGCCGCGCTCGGCCTCTGGTTCCTGTTCGGCCTGCTGGTCATCGTGCAGGAACGCCGCAAGCTCCCGCGCCTGCGGCGGGAGTGGCAGCGCTCGCACGACCGGTGGACCGAGCAGCTCCGGACGTGGCAGGACGAGCAGCGCCGCTGGACCGATCCCCTCCTGACCCCCGTCAACTGGACGGCCCGGCGGTTCCGGGACTCGGTCCTGGCCTCCTGGACGAGCACCTACGGCGCCCTGCCCACGGGCGTCGTCGACGACGCCGCCGTCCTGCCGGTCCGCCCGGCCGGCACCCCGGCTCTCGCGGTGCTCTGCCCGGACCCGACGGTGACGGCCTTCCTGCACGCCAACGACTTCCCCGGACGCCACCGCGCCCTGCTCGTGGGCCGTCCGGAGGAGATACCCGCCGGGCTGCCGGTCGTGGTCCTGCACGACGCCTCCCCGCAGGGCTGCCTGCTGGTCGCCGACACCCGCGCCGCGCTGCCCGGCCGCCGGGTCGTCGACGCCGGGCTGTCGGCGCGCACCGCCCTCGCCGGGGGCGAGCGGACGGTGCAGCTGTACGAACGCCGGCAGCGCGAGCCCCTCGCGGAACAGCTGGCGCGGCTCCCGGGACTCACCCGGGAGGAACTCGCCTGGTACACCGCGGGGCTGTGGAGCCCGATCGCCGCCCAGCCGCCCAAGCGGGTGCTGGCGGCGGCCGAGCAGGCCGCCGAGCGGGCCGTGGCGAAGACCTTCGACAAGCGCCCCGGCCCGGCCGACGAGCCCGCCGACGCGCGCGCGTCGGCCTCGGACCTCGGGTTCCTGAGCTGGCCCGACCGCCCGACGGACCCGGACACGGCGACCCCGGAGGTGCCCCGATGATCTGCCCGCACTGTGCGAAGAGCCTGCGCCAGCGCGAGCGCGGCGGGCACCGCTGCTCGTACTGCCGCAAGGACTTCGCCCTCGACCCGAAGTCCGAGGGCACCGGGCTCAACGACCTGCGGATCCGCAAGCTGACCGCCAAGCTCACCCTGGACGGCAGACTGGCCTGCACCGTCGGCCAGTTGCGGTACGCCCTGCAACGGCGCGGCCGGCCCGAGCCGACCTTCCTCGGCAGCCGGGGCGGCGGCTCGTGCCTGGGCGTGCTCGGGATCGCGGCCATGGTCGTCGGCCTCGCGCTGAACGGCTCGCTCACCGTGCTGCTGGCACTCGGCGGGATGGTCCTGATCGGCACCGGCGTCCGCCAGTTCTGGCTCGCCGACACGCCCGCGCCGCCCGCACCGGTCGAGCTGCGCTGGGACGCCGACGACTTCCGGCGCACCGTGGTCGACCGGTGGAAGAAGGTCTACGGGACGCTGCCGTCCGGGCTGGTGGAGGACGACCTCGTCCGGCCCGGCCCGCCGCCCGCCGAACCGGCGTTCGTCCTGCTCTGCCCGGACCGGACGGTGACCACCTTCCTCCAGGCCAACGACTACCCCCGCCGCCACCGCGCGCTGCTCGTGACCGACCTGCGCGCCGTCCCCGCGGGCCTTCCCGTGGTGGTGCTGCACGACGCCTCGCCGCAGGGCTGCCTGCTGGTGGCCGACGCCCGAGCCGCACTGCGCGGCCGGCGGGTCCTCGACGCGGGCCTCCCGGTCCGCACGGTGCTCGTCGACCAGGACAAGTTCGTCCTGCTGCGCGACCCGCACCGCTCCGAGGAGTTGCAGGCCCGCCTGGAGCGGACGGTGCCCGGACTCACCGGCGGCGAGCGCGCCTGGTTCGCCGAGGGCTGGTGGAGCCCGCTGGCCGCCCTGCCGCCGAAGCGGCTGCTGGCCGTCGCCGTCCGGGCCGCCGAACGGGCCGGCGGGCGGAGCACCGCCGGCGGCCCCGCCGGGATCCCGGCGCCCCGGCGGCCCGACCGGCCCGAGAACCCGATCGAGACCCGCCGGCGAGCTCTGGCCGTCGGCTTCCTGACCTGGCCCGAGGAGCAGCCCGGCCACGGGCCCGGGCCCACCCGGAAGGGCACCGCATGACCCTGCGTCCGCTGCTGGACGGCGCACTGACCCTCGCCGCCGAACGGGCCGGGGCGCCCGGCGGCCTGCGCTACACCGAACGCCAGCTCTACTACGAGCTGTGCCGCGTGCTCCAGCCGCTGCACGCCGGCCCGCGCCGGATCCCGTACACCCTGGCGCCACCGGTGCGGTACGGCCGGTTCGCCGCCGCCCTGGCCACTCGGCGTGACGAACTGCCGGGCCTGCTACCGCCGTTGGATCCCACAGCGGCCGTGACCCCCGGCACCCGGACCGCCGCCGAGGGCGACCTCTACGACTACGGGCTGCCCCGGCTGCTGGTCTGCCAGAGCCCCGCGATCGCCGCCATGCTGGTGGCCAACGACCTGCACCTGGAGGCCGCCTGCCCGATCGTCGCCGCCGACGGGCTGCCGCTCGACCCGCGGCTGACGGCGGCCCTGGAGCGGGCGGGCGACGCCGTGGTCCACGTGCTGCACGACGCCAGCCCGGCCGGGCTGGCCTGCTTCGAGCGGGTCCGGGCGGAGTACGGCAGCGGCGGCGCGGTGGACGGGCCCGCAGGTGTCCGGGTCCGCTCGATGGGCCTCGTCCCCCGGCACGCCACCGCCCTCCACCTCACCACCGGCCGCGGCCCGCACGCCTACCGGGGCCTGCTCCCCGCCGGGCTGCGCCCCGAGGAACGGGCCTGGCTCGGCGGCGGCCGGACCGTGGAACTGGCCGCCGTCGGACCGGCCAGGCTGCTGCACACCGTGATCCGCCAGGTCCGGGGCGGCGCCACCGGCCCGCGCCGCACCCCGCTGCGGAGCCGGGTCCGCACCGCCCGCGAGGCCGGCTTCCTCAGCTGGCCCACCCCCTGACCGACCGACCCGCCCCCCGACGTGTGAGGACCCCTCGACCATGAGCAACGCACGCCACCTCGGCTACCGCGACGAACTGCTGGCCGACGGCCAACTGCACCGGCGGTACGAGGACGGCCGCAGCGAGTGGCGCCGGCGCGGCGCCGGCCACCTCGTCCACTGGCAGGACAGCCTCGGCCGGTCCGGCACCGACGAACGGCTCGGCCGGGACCTCGTCAAGCGGCTCCACACCGACGGCACCACCGAGTACGGCCGCGACATCGGGTACGGGCGCACCGTCTGGGCCGGCGGACACGTCACCGTCAACCGGACCTCCTTCAGCGGCCGGCTCGGCGTGGTGGTCGGCGCCCTCGGCGTGGCCGGCGCCGCGGCGATCACCGCCGCGCAACTGCCCCCCGAGACGCTGTCCGAGGCGGAGGAGGAGGCGCTGCGCCAGGCCGCCCAGCGGCAGCAGACCTCCGACGGCGGCGGGGGCGGGGGCTCCGACGGCGGCGGGTCCGACACCGGGTCCGACGCGGGATGGGACGACACCGACAACGGCTGGGACGACTCCGGCGACGACTGGGACGGCGACGACTTCGGCTGACCCGCCGCGCCCCGCCGCCGGCCCCTCGACGAAAGGCACCACTCCCCCATGCCCCGCTGCTGCGCCTGCGCCGGCCCCGACGCCGACCGGGCCCGCGCCCACCTCGCCTCGCTCACCGGCACGGCCCTCCCCGAACCCGGAGCCCCGGCGGGCGGGGGCGGCCGGGACGGCCAGGCCGCCCTGATCCACGGCGAACCCGGCTTCGCCACCGGCCCGTTCACCGTCGACGGCACCACCGCCGTCGGCGAGGTCACCCTGCACAACCGGCCGGAGCTGCACTCCGCCCTCGCCGCCGCCGGCGCCCCCGCACCCGGGACCTGCCCGGACGGCGAACTCCTGCTGCGGCTCTGGCTCCGGCTCGGCTCCGACGGCGTCCGGCGCGCCGACGGGATGTTCGCCCTCGCCGTGGTCGACGGCCCCGACCTCGTCCTGATCCGCGACCACGCCGGCGCCCGCACGCTCTTCTACGCCCGCGCCGACGGCTGCTGGGCCGCGTCCACCTCGCTGCGCACGCTGCGCCACTGGCCCGCGCTCGACACCGGGCTCAACCTCGCCGCCGTCCGCTCCTTCCTCACCTTCGCCTACCTGCCCGGCGACGAGACCCTGGTGCGCGGCGTCCACGAGGCCCTGCCCGGGCGGGTCCTGCGGCTCGCGGCCGACGGCTCCGCCCGCCAGGAGCCCTACTGGGAGCCCGCCGAACTGCTCCCCGACGACGGGCTCGTCCCGCCCGCCGGGTACGCGCAGGAGCTGCGGTCGCTGCTGGAACGGGCCACCGAGCGGCGGCTGCCGGCCGGCGAGGCGGTCGCGGTCCTGCTCTCCGGCGGCGTCGACAGCTCCCTGGTCACCGCGCTCGCCGCCCGGCTGCACGACCGCCCCGTGCACACCTACTCGATCAGCTTCGGCGACGACCTCCCCAACGAACTCGGCTACTCGGGCCTGGTGGCGAGCCACTGCGGGACGACCCACCGGGTCCTCACCGTCTCCGGCACCGAGGTCGCCGCCCGGCTCGCCGACACCGTCGCCCTGCTCGACAGCCCGGTCGGGGATCCGCTGACCGTCCCCAACCTGATGCTCGCCGAGGCCGTCTCCGGCGACGGGATCACCGTCTCGCTCAACGGCGAGGGCGGTGACCCGGTGTTCGGCGGCCCGAAGAACCTGCCGATGCTGGTCCACGAGATGCACCGGGACGACCCGGACCCCGAGGCGCGGGCCGAGGCGTACCTGCGGTCCTACCGCAAGTGCTACGAGGACCTGCCCCGGCTGCTCACCCCGGAGGCGCTGCGCGCGCTGGCCGGCGAGCCGCAGCCGCGCCGCTTCGTCGCCCCGTACCTGCGGCCCGGGCCGATGCACACGCTCCTCAACCAGCTGCTCCACTGCAACCTGCGGACCAAGGGCGCCCACCACATCCTCACCAAGGTCGAACGGCTGACCGCCTCGCAGGGCGTCCAGGGCCGCTCCCCGCTCTTCGACCGGCACGTCGTCGACCACGCCTTCGCCACCCCGCCGACGCTCAAGCTCCGCGGCACGGTGGAGAAGTGGGTGCTCAAGGAGGCCGTCCGGGACCTGCTGCCGGGGGCCGTCGTCGACCGGCCGAAGAGCGGCATGCGGGTGCCGGTCCAGCAGTGGCTGCACGGCCCGCTGCGCGACCTCTCCGGCGACCTGCTGCTCGGCCGCACCGCCCGCGAGCGCGGCCTGGTCCGCCCCGACACCGTCCGTACCTGGATGCGACGCGAGGGCACCCTGCTACCGCGTCAGGGCGGCAAGCTCTGGCTGGTGCTCACGCTCGAACTCTGGCTGCGCGCCTACGACCTGTGAGACCGCCCGCCACCGGACCCGCCCCGCGCCGGTGAGCGCCCCGCCACCACCGACCGCTCCGCAACCCCCTGCTGCCCCGGCCCGGGAGGCCCACCCATGGAACCGTCCACCGAACCCTCGATCCACCTGACCGACCCGCGCACCGGCCACCCCCGCGGCACCCTGGTGCCCGCCCGCGCCGGGAGGGTCACCGAGACCGTCGCCCGGGCCCGCGCCGCCGGGGCGCGCTGGCGCGCGCTCACCCCGCGCGAGCGCGAGCGCCGCCTGGACGCGCTCGCCGACCTCGTCGAACGGCACCTCACCGAGTACACCGTGCTGGAGCAAGCCGGCACCGGCAAGCCCGAGGCGGAGGCGACCGGCGAGATCCTGCAGGCCGCCGACCTGTTCCGGTTCTACGCGGGCGCCGCCCGGACCGACAGCGCGCCCGCCGCCGGCCGCTACCTCCCGGGCCACGAGAGCTGGGTGCGCTGGGAGCCGGTCGGCGTGGTCGCCGCCGTCGTCCCGTGGAACTACCCGCTGCTGATGGCCGCCTGGCGGGGCGCCCCGGCGCTGGCCGCGGGCAACACCGTCGTGGTCAAACCGGCCGAGACCACCACCGAGTCGGCCGCCCTGCTCGCCGCCCACGCCGCCGAGGCGCTCGGCGAGGACGTGCTCACCGTCCTGCCCGGCGACCGGGACACCGGACGGCTGCTGGTCGCCGGCGACGTCGACCTGATCGCCTTCACCGGCAGCGCCGCCGCCGGCGCCGACGTCACCGCCCGGGCCGGTCACCGCCGGGTCAGCCTGGAACTCGGTGGCAACAGCCCCGTCCTCGTCCTGCCCGACGCCCCCGCGCACACCTGGTCCGCGCTCGCCGAGGCGTGCACCTACAACGCCGGCCAGAGCTGCGCCGCCCCCGCCCGGGTGATCACCCTGTCCGACCACTACGAACACGTCCTCGCCGCGCTCACCGCCGCGTTCGCCGAGCGGCGGGCCGGCCGGGACTTCGGCCCGCTCAACAACCCCGACCAGGCCGCCCGCTACGACCGCATCGTCGCCGCGTCCGCCGCCAAGCGCTCGCCCGCCGCACCCGGCCGGACCGACGGCCTCTGGCGCCCGGCCCGCCTGCTCGCCGACCTCCCGGACGACGACCCCGCCGTCCTGGAGGAGGTCTTCGGCCCGCTGCTCACCGTCCAGCACGCCCCCACCGTCGAGGCCGCGCTCGCCCTCGCCAACTCCGTCCCGCACGCCCTCGGGGCGAGCGTCTGGACGCGCGACCTCCCCACCGCCCTCGACCTCACGGCCCGCCTGGACGCAGGCGAGACCTGGATCAACTGCCACCTCGTCCAGACCGCCGAACTCCCCCACGGCGGTCGCGGCGCCTCCGGCCACGGCACCGACCTCTCCGTCCTCGCCCTCCAGGAGTACCGGCGCCCGAAGACGGTCACCGCCCGGCTCTGAGTACCATCGCGCACGGGAACTGAGTACCCGTGCGCTGACGGGGCGGCGGTGCGGCCGGGCAGGATCCGGCCATGAGGAGAATCGCGGGCCGGGAGCGGACCGGGTGGTGGCTGGTGCCGGTGCGCTCGACGCTGGTGACGGGAGCGTGCCTGCTGTTCGCGCTGCCCCTGCGCGGGGTGGCGGAGATGACGACCGACCCGTGCTTCGAGCCCGGATCCTGCCCGGAGACCTACGCGGGACTGGCCCTGTCGGACCGTCTGCTGCTCACGACCGTGGTGCTGCTGGCGGTCCAGTGGCCGCTGGCCTACCTGGTGCGCCGGGCCCGCCTGTGGGCGGGCCTGGCGCCGGGCGCCGCACTGGTGGCGGCGGTGGCCGTGCTGTTCTCCGTCAGGCCCGGCACGTGAGGCCGGGCGGACGCGGGGCAACGGCCACCGCTCAGGCGAAGGCGCCCGGGCGTCCGAGGGCGACCAGGCGGTGGTCCTTGGTGCCGACGTAGATCCGTCCCTTGTCGGTAGCCGGGACGGAGAACTTGCTGACCGTGCCGAGCGGGAAGGAGCGGCGCAGCTTGAGGACGCCGTCGACCGGGACGGGGTCGTAGGCGCGCAGTTCGCCGCCCTCACCGTACTGGCCGGTGCCGGACCAGATCACCCAGACCAGGGCCGAGCCGGAGCGGGTGCCGTCCGAGGTGACCACGGGCGAGCCGGACATCTTCAGGAAGTCCCCGGCGCTGGTGCCGGCGCTGCTGAGCTGCGGGCTGCCGGCGGCCGTGACCGAGTACTTGAGGGCGCGCAGCTTGCCGAAGTTCTCGACCGTGTAGACGTAGCCGCCGTCGCCGCCCCAGACCGCCGGGTGGCCCCAGACACCGCCGTAGGGGCCGGTGAGCCCGACCACCCTGTCGGTCCCGCCGGGGCCCTGGCCCATGCCGCCCAGGTCGTCGCGGTCGAGCAGGAAGATCCGGCCGTCCTTGCCGACCTGGACGAGCAGGCGGGGGTGGGTGGGGGTGCCGAAGGAGGACGGCAGGGCGACCGGGCCGCCGGAGCCGAGGTCGGTGTCGCGCTTGTCGAGGGTGGCGTTGTTGGTGGGGCTGAAGAAGTCGGCGGGCGCGAAGCCGCCGTCCGCGTCGACGGCGAAGCGGACCACCGACTCGCCGAGGCCGCCGGGCGGCCGGTTGCCCGGGCCCACGGCCGGCGAGGCGCCGGAGCCCTGGCCGTTGGCGGTGGTGAGGAAGAACCGGCCGGGGCCGTCCGAGACGAGGCCGCTGCCGGCCATCCAGATCGAGGCGCGCTGGGTGTCGGAGCCCGCGACGGTGGAGAACAGGGTGAGCTTGCGGGTCCGGGTGTCGAGGCCGGCCAGCGTGCCGATGTAGTCGCCGATGCCGCAGAGCGAGCCGAAGCCGAAGTAGAGCCGGCCGTCGAGGAGGAGCAGCCCCGGGCGCTGGAGGGAGCGGTAGGCGTTGAACGGCTTGCCGGGCGCGTTGACCGGGTCACCCTGGACGGTGACGGGCCAGCCGCTGCGTTCGGCCCCGGTCTGGGCGTCGACGGCGTGCACGTAGTAGTGCGGGTGCTTGTCGTCGGGGCCGTCGTCGACCTTGCTGGTGAGGTAGACGGTGCCGGTGGCGGGGTCGTGGACGGGGGTGGAGGTGGTGCCGACGTTGGGGCCGGGGTCGGAGCAGCCGATGGCCGCCGAGGCCCAGGCGGGGCCCATCTCCCGGTGCCAGGTGATCTTCCCGGTGCCTGCGGCGATGCCGTAGACGTGGTTGGTCTCGGTCGCGACGACGACGGTCGGGCCGATGACCAGGGGCTGGGCGAAGACCTGGCCGTCGAGCGGAGTGGAGAAGCGGACGCCGAAGTCGGACTTGCCGACCTCGGCGGGGCTCAGCGCGGGTTCGTCGCGGTCCCAGGCGGTGCGGTCGGCGGAGAAGGAGACGGTGCTGACGTCGGCCCGGGCGGTGCCTGCGGCGGCCGGGGCGAGCAGGGCGAGGCCGGTGAGCACGGCCGCGGCGCGCGGCAGGCGGCGGGTGCCCGGGCGGCGGGGCGGTGTCGGGCCCCGGAGGGCGGTCCGGCACGGGTGGGTGGTTCGGTTCATGGCGCCCATGGTTCGGCGGGGCGGGTGGGGCCACCAGCGGAGGTGGTCCACTCGGCGGTCGGCCGTTCGCGGCGTTCACCGGACAGGCCGGGCGGGCTGCTCTATGTTCGTCGCGGCAGGTTTCCGAGTGACGGGTGGTGCGGTTGTGCGGTACGGGGTCATGGGTACCGGTGGGGTGGGCCGGACGATTGCGGACAAGCTGGTGGCACTCGGTCACGAGGTGACGATCGGTTCGCGTTCCCGGGGGAACGAGAACGCGGTGGCCTGGGCCGAGCAGGCCGGGCCGACCGGGCACGCCGGCACGTTCGCGGACGCCGCGGAGTTCGGCGAGGTGGTGGTGAACGCGACCGCCGGGACGGTGTCGCTGGACGCGCTGCGGGCGGCGGGTGCGGACCGGCTGGCGGGGAAGGTCCTGATCGACCTCTCCAACCCGCTGGTGTTCTCCCCCGAGGGCGCGGTGACGCTGGACCCGGTCAACACCGACAGTGTCGGCGAGCGGATCCAGCGGGAGTTCCCGCGGACCAGGGTGGTGAAGGCGCTCAACACCCTGACCGCGCCGCTGATGGTGGACCCGGCCCGGCTGCCGGGCGAGCACAACGTCTTCGTGGCCGGGGACGACGCCGACGCCAAAGCCGAGGTCGTGGCGGTGCTGGCGGAGTTCGGCTGGCCGGCGGGCTCGGTGATCGACCTCGGGGACATCGCGGGGGCCCGGGCGCTGGAGATGACCATGCCGTTCTGGATCCGGCTGATGCAGTCCTTCGGCACGGCGGAGTTCAACTACTCCTTCACGCGCGCGAAGTAGGCGCCACGCGGACGCCCCCGTCCTCCCGCTCGTCGCAGCGGGAGGGCGGGGGCGTCTTCCGGGAACGCGCCTTCCGGGAAGGGGAGCCTCCTTCGGGAGCGGGCGCGTCCGCCGGGGTGAGGCCGCCGGTCGGCCCGGGGGGCCGGCCCGGTGGCCGCTAGCGGCGGGCCGTGGAGGCGGGGACCCGGTCGGCCGGATCGTCCTCGACCGGCTCGGGGGCACCGGCCGGTCTCGGTACCCGGGCACCGGTGAGACGCCCGGTGCGGCCGGTGCGCCCGGCCCGGGCCGCCTCGGTCTGGGCGAGCCGGCGGTCGGCCTCGGCCTGGATGGCGTCCTTGTCGCCGATCTCGGCGTCCGGCAGCGCGTCCGGGAGGAGGTCCTCCAGCAGCCGCAGCGGCCGGTAGGCCAGTCCCAGCACGCCCCAGACCGTGAGCACCAGGCCGACCACGACGAGCAGCAGTCCCGCCCCGCGGCCCGGTCCGGTGCCGAGGACCAGGCCCACCGAGTCGGCGAGCGCGCCGCCGGGGCGCATCAGCGGCTCGAAGACGTGGTCCGAGAGCGGCCCCGCGGTGAGGAAGCCGAGCGGCATCATCGACATCGCGAGCATCTGGTTGGTGGCCAGGACACGGCCCTGGAGCTCCATCCCGACCTTGGTCTGGATCAGCGCCATCCAGTGCGAGTTGAGGATCATCATCGCGGCCCAGAGGACGAAGAGCCCGCAGGCGGTGAGCGCGGCCTCGGGACGGCTGCCGGTCAGGACGGCGGCGAGACCGACCACCGAGGTGAAGCCGATCATGCCGAACGTGCGTCTGCGGGTGCCGCCCCAGAGGGCCATGACCAGGGCGCCGGTCATCGCCCCGAGCCCGCCGAGCGCGGTGATCACGCCGAGCTGGACCGCCGAGCCGCCCGCCAGCACCATCGGGGTGATGAGCACGGTGGCGACGGCGAACAGGTAGTTGAACACCACGAAGAAGACCACCATCGCGACCAGGCTGTGCCGGCGCACGATGTACCGCCAGCCGGTCACCACCTCGCGGAGCAGCGGCTCCTCCTGCCGGTCGAACATCGCGTCCGGGAAGCGCACCAGCAGCAGGCAGGTGACGCCGGTGAGGAAGGTGGCCATGTCGAACAGCACCACCCCGTGCAGGCCGATCAGCGAGACCAGCACGCCGCCGCCCAGGACGGCCATCATGTCGCCGGCGCCCGTGCCGAGCTGGGCGAGGCCGTTCGCCTGGCCCAGGTAGCGCTTGGGTACCAGCTGGGTGATCGCGGCCAGGTAGGCGGGGCGCTGGAAGGCCGAGCAGACGGCCCCGGTGCAGGCGACCGCGTAGATGTGCCAGACCTGGAGGAGGTCGGCCCAGAGCAGCGCGCCGAGGCCGAGCATGCCGGCGGCGGCCACGGTGTCGGTGACGATCATGATGCGGCGGCGGTCCACCCGGTCGGCGAGCGCACCGGCGATCGGCAGCAGCAGGACCGCAGGCAGCACCGCGACCACCGCGATCATCGCGAAGTCGAAGGCCGAGCCGGTCTGCTGGTAGACCCAGACGCCGAGCGCGAAGGTGGAGAGGCTGGTGCCGATCATCGAGACGAACTGGCCGATCGCCACCTTGGCGAAGGTGGCGAGTTCGGCGCGGGCCGCCGGCCGCCGGGCGTCGGCCCGGTCCGCGGCCGAGACCGCGCCGGTGGCGGCGAACTCGACCAGCACGCGGGCGAGTTCGCCGGCCTGGTGCTTGAGGAAGTAGTGCCCGGCGCGGGGCACGACGGCGAGGTCGACGGTCTCGCCGAAGTGCTCCCACTCCGTGTACCGCTCCTGGTACAGGAGGGTGGCCCGGTCCTTCTCACCGACGACGCAGAGGATCGGCGCCCCGATCGCGACCGGGCGGGCGTCCCCGTAGGCGCGGGTGTAGAAGTCCTCGGCCTGCCGGACGTCGTGCCGCAGCGCCCGGACCAGGAAGTCCTGTTCGGCCTGGTCGTAGACGTCCGTGAACCCGCCCATCGCCCGCAGGTAGTCGAGGTAGGAGCGGTTGGAGAGCATCCGGTCGCCGGGGAGCCTGCGGGCCATCCACTCCGCGAACCGGCCCGGCAGCCGGGCGGCGGGGAAGGTGCCGCCCAGCGCGACCCCGCGCAGGTCGGCGCCGGCCGCCTCCAGCCGGGAGCCGAGCGCGGTGGCGAGCGCGCCGCCGAGGCAGTGCCCGTAGAGCAGCACCGGACCGTCGATCCGCTCGCGGATCTGTGCGGTCAGGGTGTCGGCCAGCGCGTCGAGCTCGACCAGGTCGTCGTCGGGGCGGCTCGGGTCGTGGCCGGGCAGCTCGACGGCGTAGAGGCGGTGGCCGGCGGGCAGTGCGTCGGCGAGCGGCTGGAAGGTGATCGGGCTGCCGCCGCCGTACGGGACGCAGACGACGTTGACCGTCGCCGGGGCGTTCCCGCGGGTGAGCTTGTGCAGCAGGGTGCGCGGGCCCTCGTCGGCGGTGCCGCCGGCCCGGGCGTCGAGCAGCGCGGCGAGTTCGCGCACGGTGGGGTGCTGGAACAGGTCGATCACCGAGAGGCCGCGGCCGATCAGCCGGACGGCGTGCACGGCGGAGAAGGAGTCACCGCCGAGGGCGAAGAAGTCGTCGGCGGCACCGACCTCCTCGGCGACCAGCACCTGACGGTAGGCGGCGGCCACCGCGTGCTCCGTCGCGGTGGCCGGCTCACCGCCGCCCGCCGGGACGGGCCGGGTGGCGACCGGCTCGGGCAGCGCGGCCCGGTCGACCTTGCCGTTGGCGTTCAGCGGCAGGGCCGCCAGCACGACCAGGGCGGCCGGCACCATGTAGTCGGGCAGCCGGGTGCGCAGGGCCGCGCGCAGCGTGCCCGGGTCGGGGGCGGCGGCCGGATCGGCGGGGACGAGGTAGCCGACCAGGGTGCGGGCGGCGCCCTCGCCCCGGGCGACGACGACGGCCTCGCGGACCTCGGGCCGGGCCGTCAGCTCGGCCTCGACCTCGCCGATCTCGACCCGGAAGCCGCGGATCTTGACCTGGTGGTCGATCCGGCCCAGGAACTCGACGGCGCCGTCGGGGCGGCGCCGGACCAGGTCGCCGGTGCGGTAGCAGCGGCGGCCGGCCACCTCGGTGAAGCGCTCGGCGGTGAGGTCGTCGCGGCCGAGGTAGCCTCGGGCCACTCCGGCGCCGGAGACGTACAGCTCGCCCGGGACGCCCACCGGAACGGGACGGCGGAGGGCGTCCAGGACGTGCGCCCCCACGTTGCCGAACGGCCGGCCGAGCGGGGCGGTCGCGCAGTCCCCGAGGTCGGCGGGCACGGGTGCGCCGAGCATCGAGACGGTGGTCTCGGTGGGACCGTAGTGGTTGTGCAGCGTCAGGTCCGGCCGGGCGGCGCGGATCCGGGCGACCAGGTCGGGCCGTAGGGCCTCGCCCGCGCAGATCAGCAGCCGGGCGGGCAGGATCCCGCCGAGGCCGGTGCCGTGCGCGGCGAGTCCCTCCAGGTGGCTGGGGACCAGCTTCATGGCGTCGATCCGGTGCTCGGCCGCGTAGGCGGCGAAGGCCTCCGGATCGGTCGCCTGATCGCGGGTGAGCAGGTGCAGGCAGCCGCCGCCGGTGAGCGCGCCGAACACGTTGGTGATGCCGAGGTCGGCGGCGAACGTCGAGACCAGCGCCCAGTTCCAGCCGTCCTGGTCACCGCCGATCCGCTCCCGCAGGCCGTGCAGGTAGTTGCGGACGTTGCGGTGCTCGACGGCGACGCCCTTGGGCGTGCCGGTCGAGCCGGAGGTGAAGACCAGGTAGCAGAGGTGCTCGGGCCGGACGTCCACCTCGGGGGCCTCGGCCGTGGCCGAGCCGTCCGGGACGACCGCCGGGATCCCGGCGGGGAGCCGGTCGCGGAGGTCCTCGGTGGTGACGACCGCGGCGGCCCCGGCCGCGGCGAGCAACCCGTGGATGCGCTCGTCCGGGTAGACCGGGTCGATCGGCAGGTAGGCGCCGCCCGCCTTGAGGATGCCGAGCATGCCGACCACCAGCGCGGCGGAGCGCTCGACGAGCAGCCCGACCGGGCGGTCCGGCCCGACGCCGAGCGCGCGCAGCCGGTGGGCCAGGGCATTGGCGCGGTGGTCGAGTTCGGCGTAGTCGAGGACGCCGTCGGCGCCGCGGACGGCGGGCGCGCCCGGGGTGCGGCGGGCCTGCTCCTCGACCAGGCCGTGCAGGGTGCCCCCGAGGTCCCAGTCGCGCGCGGTGTCGTCCCAGTCCGCGATCTGCCGCTGCTCGGACGGGGTGAGCAGAGGGAGACCGGAGAGCGGGCGGTCGGGGGTCTCGGCCATCGCGTCGAGGACGGTGGTGAGGTGGCCGAGGACGCGCCGGACGGTCGGCTCGTCGTACAGCTCGGTGCGCCAGACGAGGTCGGCGACCAGCTCGCCGCCGGTGTCGACGACGGCCACCGACAGGTCGAACTTGGCGGTGTCGGTGCCGATCGGCCGCCAGTCGACGGCGTGGCCGGGCAGCCCCGGCCGGGCCTGCGCCTGGTTGTGGACGTTGAGCAGGACCTGGAACAGCGGGGTGTGGGCCAGTTCGCGCTCCGGGCCGAGCGCGTCGACCAGCCGCTCGAAGGGAAGGTCCTGGTGCCCGAAGGCGCCGAGGGCCGACTCCCGTACCCGGTCGAGCAGCCGGCGGACCGTCGGGTCCCCGGAGAGGTCGGTGCGCATCGCCAGGGTGTTGACGAAGCAGCCGACCAGCGGCTCGGTCTCGCTGCGGGTGCGCCCGGCGACCGGGGTGCCGACGGTCACGTCCTCGCTGCCGGTGTAGCGGCCGAGGACGGTCTGCAGGGCCGCGAGCAGCACCATGTACACGGTGGTGCCGGTCTGTTCGGCGAGCGCCCGGATCCGGCGGGTGCGCTCGACGCCGAGCTCGGCGGTGAACCGGTCGCCGGCGGTCCCGGCCACGGCCGGCCGGGGGCGGTCGGGGGGCACCGTGACGGTGGCGGTCGCGCCGCGCAGCCGTTCCTGCCACCAGGTCTGCTGCCGGTCGAGTTCGGCGGCGAGCCCGGTCTGCTGCCAGTACGCGATGTCGGCGTACTGGACGGGCAGCGGCGGGAACCCCGGGGCGCGGCCCTCCCGCCGGGCCGCGTAGGCGGTGGCGAGGTCGGTGAACAGGACCCCGATCGACCAGCCGTCGGCGGCGATGTGGTGCAGCACCAGGCTGAGCACGGCGCCGTCGCCGGTGCGCAGCAGGGCGGCGCGCAGCGGCAGGTCGGCGGCGAGGTCGAAGGGGCGGTGGGCCTCGGTCTCCAGCCAGGCGTCGACCCGGTCGGCGGGGACGTCGGCGACGGTGAGGGCGAGGCGCTCGGCGGGCAGCGGCTCGGGGCGGACCTCGCCGTCGACGGTCGGGTAGACGGTGCGGAGCACCTCGTGCCGGGCGAGGACGTCGGTGAGGGCCGCCCCGAGGACGGCCGGGTCGGGCGCACCGTCGATGTGCAGGGCGAGCGGGATGTGGTACGCGGCGCTGTCGGGCTCGTACTGGGCCAGGAACCACATCCGGCGCTGGGCCGAGGAGAGCGGCACGGGGGTGCCCGCGGGGCGCGGGGTGACGGCGTAGCGGTCGGCGGCGCCGCCCGCGGCGGCGGCCTTGGCGGCCTTGGCCTTGGCGAGGCGGCGGCGGAGCAGTTCCTGCCGTCGGGCCTCGGCGTCCGGGGCCGGACCGGTGGTGGGCTGGTCGGTCATGCGGTCTCCCCCGTCCGGGCACCGGTGGTGCCGTCGGCCGTGCGGTCGTGCGGGACCCCGGGCGCACCGGGGCGGTTCCGGCCGTTCTGGCCGGTCGGGCCGTCGAGGTCGTGCCGGCCGTTCTGGCCGTTCTGGCCGTTCTGGCCGGCCGGGCCGTTCTGGCCGGTCGGGTCGTCGAGGTCGTTCAGATCGCCCAGTTCGTCGATCTCGGCGAGCATCCGCTCCTCGATGCGGCGGGCCAGCGTGGCCAGCGTGCGGGCCTCGAAGATCGTGCGCAGCGGAAGTTCGGTCTCGAAGGTGTCGCGCACCTTGGTGAGCAGCCGGGTGGCGAGCAGCGAGTGCCCGCCGATGGCGAAGAAGTCGTCGTGCCGGCCGACCCGTTCGACGGCGAGCACCTCCTGCCAGAGGTCGGCGAGGAGTTCCTCGCAGTCGCCCTCGGGCGGGGAGCCGGCGCCGCCGAACCGTGGCGCGGGCAGCGCGGCCCGGTCGACCTTGCCGCCGGGGGTCAGCGGCAGCGCGTCGAGCAGGACGAGCGCGGCGGGCACCATGTAGTCGGGCAGCCGCTCGGCGAGGGTGATGCGCAGTTCGTCCTCGGTGAGCGCGCTCCGGGTGGACCCGGCGTCGACGGACCCGCGGCCCGCGGGCTCGGCGCCGGTGACGACGTACCCGGCGAGGACCGGGCCCGCCGGGGTCCCGACGAGCCGGACCGCGCCCGCGGTGACCCCGGGGATCGCGGTGAGCGCGGCCTCGATCTCGCCGAGCTCGATGCGGAAGCCGCGGAGCTTCACCTGGGCGTCGGCGCGGCCGTGGTACTCCAACCGGCCGTCCGCGCGGCGGCACGCGAGGTCGCCGGTGCGGTACATCAGCGCGCCCTCGGGACCGCCGGGCTCGGCGGTGAACCGTTCGGCGGTGAGCTCCGGACGGCCGTGGTAGCCGAGGGCGACGCCCGCGCCGGCGATGCAGAGCTCACCGACGCCGTTGACCGGAACGGCGCCTCCCGCGGAGTCCAGCAGGTGCAGCCGGGTGTTGGCGACGGGCGCGCCGAGGGCCACCACCCCGCCGTGGGCCGCGAGTTCGGGGGTGACCCGCTGGACGGTGGACCAGACGGTGGTCTCGGTCGGCCCGTACAGGTTCCACAGCGCGCCGACGCGCGGGAGCAGCGCCTCGGCGAGGTCCGCGGTGAGCGCCTCGCCGCCGCACAGGGCGGTCAGACCGGGACGGCCGGACCACCCGGCCTCCAGCAGCATCCGCCAGGTGGCGGGGGTGGCCTGCAGGTGGGTGACGCCGCGGGACCCGAGCCAGCCGGCCAGCGCGTGGCCGTCGGTGGCGGTGGCACGGTCGGCGATCTCCACCCGGGCGCCGGTGACCAGCGGCAGCCAGAGCTCCAGACCGGCGATGTCGAAGGTGACGGTGGTGACGGCGGCCATCACGTCCCGCCCGGTGAGGCCCGGCTCGCGGCCCATCGAGGTGAGGAAGTTGACGATCGCGCGGTGCGGGACGGCGACGCCCTTGGGGCGGCCGGTGGAGCCGGAGGTGTACAGCAGGTAGGCGGGGTCCTCCGGGCCGACGGTGACGGCCGGCGCCGCGGCGGGGGCGGCGGCGTGCTCGGGGCCGTCCACGAGCACGGCCTCGCGGCCGTGCAGCAGCGGGTCGCCCGCCGTCGCGCTCTCGGCGACCAGCAGGGTGACACCGGCGTCGTCGAGGACGCCGCGGTTGCGGGCGAGCGGCTGCTCCACGTCGAGCGGCAGGTAGGCGGCCCCGCTGCGCAGCACGCCGAGCAGGGCCGCGGGCAGCAGCCGGCCGCGCCGGACGGCGACCGCGACCACGGCCCCGGGCCCGGCACCGCGCGAGGCGAGCAGGTGGGCCAACCGGTCGGCGGTGTCGTCGAGTTCGGCGTACGTGAGGGCGCCGTCGGTGGCGGAGACGGCGACCGTGCCGGGGGTGCGGGCCGCCTGGTCCGCCACCAGCCGGTGCAGCGGGGCGTCGGGTATCGGCGCCTCGGTGCGGTTGACCGGATCGTCGGCGGCGAGTTCGGCGGCCGAGAGCATGGCCAGCTCGCCGAGCGGCCGGTCGGGTTCGGCGACGGCGGCGGAGAGCAGGGCGACCAGGTGGTCGAGCACGGCCCGGACGGACCGCTCGTCGTAGCGGGAGGTCCGGTACTCGGCGGAGAGCAGCGGTCCGTCGGCCGGGAACTCCAGGAAGATCGAGAGGTCGGTCTTGGCGGTGCCGTTGCACACCTCGGCGACGAACCGCAGGCTGAGGCCGGGGAGTTCGACGGCGGCCACCGGGTGGTTCTGGACGGCGAGCAGCACCTGGGAGACCGGCGAGGCGGTGAGCCCGGCCGAGCGGCCGAACCGGCGCGCGTGGTCGACGAACGGGTGACCGCTGTGCTCGGCGGCTTCCAGCACCGCCGGGCGGACCCGGGCAACCAGGTCGCGGAAGGTGTCGGTGCCGGCCACCTCCAGGCGGATCGCGACGGTGTTGATCAGCGAGCCGAGGACCTGCTCCAGCTCGGGGACGGGCCGCACGGCGAACGGGCTGAGCACCGCGAGGTCGGTGCGGCCGGTGTAGCGGTGCAGGACACCGCCGAGCGCGGCCAGCACGGCCATGTAGAGGCTGGCCCCCTCCTGGGCGGCCCGGCGTTCGACGGAGCGGACCAGGTCGGCGTCGATCCGGCGGGCGATCCGGCGGCCGGCGATGTCCTGCGGGTTGGGGTGCGGGCGGTCGCCCGGCAGGTGCTGTTCGGCGTCCAGACCGCGCAGTTGCAGGCCCCAGCGCCGGGCCGCGTCACGGCCCGCCGCGACGGCGCGCTCCTCCCAGCGGGCGACGTCGGAGAGCTGGAGGGCGGGTTCGGGCAGTTCGCCGTCCCGGTGGGCGCGGGCGATCTCGTCGAGCAGCAGTCCGGCGGCCCAGCCGTCCATCGCCGCGTGGTGGACGGTGAGCAGCAGCTCGTGCCGGTCCTCGCCGGTGCGCACGGCGAGGGCGCGCAGCAGCCGGCCGGTCGTCAGGTCGATCGGCCGGGCCGCCTCGGCGCGCAGCGCGGCGTCGATGGCCTCGTCGTCGGCGCCCGTGAGGTCGAGCAGCGGCACGTCGACGGGGTAGGGCGCGACGATCTCCGCGGTGACCTCGTTCTCGTCCTCGCCGAGCGGGTCGGCGACGCCGCGCAGCGCGGTGCGCAGCACCTCGTGCCGGCGGACCACTTCGGTCAGCGCGCGGCCGAGGGCCTCGCGGTCGAGCGCGCCGTCCGCCCGGACGCGCAGCGGGACGTTGTAGAGGGAGCTGCCGGGCTGGATCGACTCGTGCAGCCAGAGTTCGCGCTGGAAGCCGGTGGCGCGGGCCGGCAGGTGGGCCTCGCGTTCGGGCGGGGCGACGGAGCGGCGTCCGCCGCCGCCGTTGGCGACCCGGACGGCCAGCGCGGCCACGGTCGGCGCGGCGAAGAATTCGGCGAGCGGCACCCGGGTGCCGAACTCCCGCTCGATCCGGCCCAGCAGCCCGGCGGCGAGCAGCGAGTGCCCGCCGAGGTCGAGGAAGACGTCGTGCACGCCGACCTCGGGCACGCCGAGCAGGCCCTGCCAGAGTCCGGCGATGCGGGTCTCGACGGGGGTCCGGGGTGCGACGAACAGCTCGTGGCCCGCGCGACTGCGGGCGGCCGGCGGCAGTGCCTTGCGGTCGGTCTTCCCGTTGGGGGTGAGCGGCAGGTGCTCCAGCACGGCGACCGCCAGCGGCACCATGTACCCGGGCAGGGCCGTGGCGCAGTGGGCGCGCAGGTCGGCGGGGGCCGGTTCGGCGAGGCCGGGCGCGGGCTGGACGAAGGCGGCCAGGTACTCGCCGGCCTCGTCGCGCTGGACGACGGCGGCGGCGGCCTCGACCGCGGGGTGGGCGGCGAGCACCGCCTCGATCTCGCCGAGCTCGACCCGGAAGCCGCGGACCTTCACCTGGTGGTCGACGCGGCCGTGGTACTCCAGGTCCCCGTCGGGGAGCCGGCGCACGAGGTCGCCGGTGCGGTAGCAGCGCACGCCGTCGACGGTGACGAACCGCTCCTCGGTGAGGTCGGGCCGGCCGTGGTACCCGCGGGCCAGGCCCTCGCCGGAGAGGTACAGCTCCCCGATGCCGCCGTCCGGCACGGCCGCCCGCCGCTCGTCGAGGACGTGGGCGAGGGTGCCGTCGAGCGGGCGGCCGATGACCGGCTCGCCGTCCTCGTGGCGGCCGACCAGCGACCAGGTGGAGTAGACGGTGTCCTCGGTGGGGCCGTAGAGGTTGTAGAGCCGCTCCACCTTGGGCTGGGCGTACACCTTGTCGGCGAGGTGCCGGGGCAGTGCCTCGCCGGCCAGGTTGACCACCCGCACGCCGTCCGGAAGGCCGTCGCCGCGCAGCAGCGCGGCCATGGCGCTGGGCACGGTGTTGACCAGGGTCACCTCGTCGCGGGCCGGCAGCTCCGGCAGGGCGAGGACGTTCTCGGCCACCACGACCGTGCCGCCGACGGCGAGCGGGAGGAAGAGCTCGTACACCGAGATGTCGAAGCAGACCGAGGTGCCGAAGAGCACGCCGGCCAGGTCGGCCGGGGTGTAGGTCCGCGCGGCCCAGCGGAGCATGGCGTTGACGCCGCGCCGGGTGACCGACACGCCCTTGGGGCGGCCGGTGGAGCCCGAGGTGTAGAGGACGTAGGCGAGCGCGTCGGCGGGGGCGACGGGGTCCGCCGGGTCGACGGCGGGGCCGGTCGGAGCCGGGGTGGCGAGGCCGGGGGCCGAAGGAGCGGCGGGGCCGGGAACGGCCGGGGCGGCGGGGACGTCGGGGGCGTCCCCGCCGGTGTGGAGGAGGGTGGCACCGGCGCCGGCCAGCAGGTGTTCGTGCGCACGGTCGGTGGCCACCACGGAGGCCCGGGCGTCGCCGACGACCAGTTCGAGGCGGTCGCGCGGGTAGGCCGGGTCGAGCGGCACGTACGCGCCACCGGCCCGCAGGACCGCCAGCAGGGTGATCACGAGGTCTGCCGTTCGCGGCAGGCAGACCCCGACCAGGGCCTCCGGACCGATCCCGGCGGCTGCCAGCCGGTCCGCCACCGCCTGTACGGCGAGGTCTAACTGGCGGTAGGTCATCCGACGGTGGCCGTCGATCACGGCGAGGGCGTCGGGGGTGCGTTCGGCCTGAGCGGAGAACAACTCGGCCGGCGATGCTGCCGGGTCCAGCGGTGGATGTCCCGTCGAACTCATCAACTCTCCTGGGGGGTGATGCTGCTCCGACTTGTGGCCGGGGGGAAACGGGCGGTGTGCCCTCGGAGATGCTGGGGTAAAGATCTTCGAATGACCAGCACATTTCCGTCACTCGTTCGATATGCCGGAAAGATCACCTCCGTCGCGCTCGCCATCGGCGCGAAAGTGTGACGGTTCGTCGGCGATTTCGGACAGATTGTCAGGACCCTTGGCATCACGGCCCAGTGGCGCTACGGTCGTCGCCAACGACCCGACGAGGGGGCGTGGCCGCGATTCCGCCGGCGACCCGGCAGAGCCTCTGACCTCCACGTTGTCAGATACCTGACACCCCCTGGAGCGCACGGAACCCCCGCCCCGGAGGGCCCGCCGGTCCGCCCGGAGCGCCCCCCGGTCCGCCCCGGAGGGCGCTGCTCCGGGCACGACGGGCGGGAGCCGTCCCGAGCAGGGTGGGCGGGGGCCGCCCCGGGCAGGGGCCAGAATGTACGCCATGTCACGACGACGCCCCGCGCCCCGCGCCGCCGCGCCCGCGCCCCGCCTGCTGCCCTCCTCCCCCTGCCCGTGCGGCCTGCCCGGCACGTACGGGGAGTGCTGCGGCCTCCTGCACCGCGGGCAGGCAGCCGCCACCACCGCCGAGGCCCTGATGCGCTCGCGGTTCAGCGCCTTCGCCGCCCGCGACGAGGCCTACCTGCTGCGCACCTGGCACCCCGACACCCGGCCGGACTCGGTCGAGTTCGACGCGGGGCTGCGCTGGGTGCGCCTGGAGGTGCTCTCCGGCTCCGAGGGCGGGCCGTTCCACAGCGAGGGCACGGTCGCCTTCCGCGCCCACTACGTCGAGGGCCGGGAGGAGGGGGTTCTCACCGAGCACAGCCGCTTCGTCCGGCACGAGGGCGCCTGGGTGTACCTCGACGCCCTCTCGCTCGACTGAACCGCCCACCCCGGGGCGGGCGGGCCCGCAGCGCTACAGGTAGTCGTCCAGCCGGGCCAGCGCGAAGCCCTGCGCGGTGACCTCGTCGACCACCTTGCGGAGCAGGTCGGTCATGGTGCCCGGCCACAGGTCGGTGCCCCGGAAGTGGGTGAGGATGATGTCGCCCGAGTGGAGCCGCTGGTCGAGCTGGCGGTACTCCATCCGGTCGGGGAACGCCTCCTCGTTCCAGAGCGGCACCGCCTCGATGCCGCAGGAGGCGGCGGCCCGCAGGGTGTCCTCGTTGTACTCCCCGTACGGGGGCCGGAACAGGCGTGGACGGGCGCCGATCTGCTGCTCCAGCTGGTCCTGCTGGCGGCAGATCTCGTCGCGCTGCGTCTCGTACCCGAGGACCTTGAGGTTGCGGTGGTTGATCGTGTGGTTGTTCACCGCGTCACCCTGGGCCGCGAGCTGGCGGAAGTAGCCGTAGTCGGAGCGGGCCAGGTAGTCGGCGACGAAGGTCGACAGCGGGATCCCGAGTTCGGCGGCCATCCGGTTGAACTCCGGGTCCTTCTCGGCACCGTCGTCGACCGTGAGGAAGACGATCTTCTGCTCGGTGGGCACCCGGTACACCACCGGCGGCAGGCCCTCAGCGAGCTTCACCCCCTGCCCGGCGCGCAGCTCCGGGCGGCCGGCCGGGCGCGGCGGAGCGGCCAGCGGCGGGCGCTCCAGGCCCCAGCGGCGCGCGGTCTCCAGCGCGGTCCGGACCGTCGCGGCCTTGCGGGCCACGGCCTCGCTGCTGGTCTCCTCCTCCGCCCGCGCCGGCCCCGGCAGCGACAGCGGCACGGCGGGCGGGCGCGGTCCGTCCCGGTCGGCCGCCGCACCGGTCCCGGTCACCGCGCCCGCCCCGGCCACCGCGGGCTCCGGCGCCGCCGAACCCCCGGCCGGCCCGCCGCAGCCCGCCGCCACGACGGCCGCCAGGCACACCGCGGCGGCCAGCCCCGCACGGCTCCGGTGACGCCCGGCCAAACCCTCGCTAATACGACAATCTGATGGTCTGTCCATAGCCCCACTGCTCCCCCGCCACGCCCACACCCCAACCCCCCCATCACCCGCCCGGAGCAGCGGCGGAGCGGCGACGGAGCAGCGGCGGAGCCCGGCCGGCTGCCCCGGGACCCGGCCCGGGGCAGCCGGCAGACGCCCGCGGCCTGTTCATCCAGGGGACCCGCCCGTCCGGCGGGCAGCCGGCTTGCGGCCTCGGGGATCAATCAGCCGTGGAGGGAGCTCTCCCTGCCGGATTCTCGTCGGATCAGCGCGGTGCCGGGCGCCCGGTCGGGCGTGCCGGCGGACCGTCCTCGTACCGGCTCGTACGTGGATGATTCGCCGATGCGTGCAGGTGGGAGCACCTCCCCCGGCCGGAGGCCGGGGGGGCTGCCCAGCCTCGTGCACCCGGCAGGATCCGACGGGAAGGGCTAGCTCGGGCCGACTGCGGCCTCGATGTGGGCGAGCTGGGCGGCGAGGATCTCTTCGAACGCGGCGCGGCGGTCCGCCCCGAGAGGGCGGACGTCGCGGGCGAAGTGGGCCAGGGCCGGGAAGCGTTCGGGGTCGGCGCCGAGTACCGCGACGCGGAACAGCTCCATGCCCTGTTCGTACTCTTCGGGGGTGACGGTGCTGACCCCGGCCTCGGAGGCGATCAACGCGGCGATGAGGACCGCGATCCGGTGGTAGCGCGCCGGGATCTCCTCGTCCGGCAGTCCCGACGCGCGCAGAGCCTCCAGCACCTCTTCCATGACCAGCCGGGAACCGGTGCCGCCTGACGCATAGCGTCCCCAGACCGCGGCGAGCTGGGGCTGCCGACCGAAGGCCTCTCTCACGCGCAGGGCCAGGGCGGTGATGCGCTGCTTCCAGTCACCCTCGGGGCGGTGCCCGTCCATGGCCTCGAGAAGGATCCGGTCGGCGACCGCGCGCAGCAGTTCGGTCTTGCTGCGGAAGTGCCGGTAGAGGCTGGAGGAGTCGGTCCCGAGGGCCGCCGCCAGCTTGCGCACGCTGAACGAATCCGCGTCGCCCGTGCGCAGCAGCTCCGCCGCCGCATCCAGGATCTCTTCGGTCGACCAGCGCCTTCGGCCTGCCATCTTGCTCCTCTCGCCGAATCTCAGCCTAACCCATGCACTTGGTGTTGCACGCACCGCGTGCATAATGAGGACATGGATATGCCGCACGGCCCGGCAGGAGACGGGCCGGTGTGCCGTGCGTGCCTTGTCATCCGGGTCGGGCGGCCGGTGCGGCGCTCACCCCGAGGAACACGAAAGGACGCATGACGTGAAGAACCCACTGGATTCCGCGGCCTTGGACGCCGCCATCGAGGACGTCCACCGCGCCGGGATGCCGGGCCTGTTCGCCGAGGTGCGGGACGACGGCCAGGTCTGGCGCGGCGCCGCCGGGGTCGCCGATGTCACCACCGGCCGCCCCGTCACCGCCGGCATGCGGCACCGCGTCGGCAGCATCACCAAGACCTTCACCGCCGCCGCCGTCCTGCAGCAGGTCGAGAGCGGTCACCTCGGCCTCGACACACCGATCGGCCGGTACCTTCCGAAGCTGGTCCCCGGCGAACGCGGTGACGCCATCACGGTCCGGATGCTGATCAACCACACCAGCGGCCTCGCCGAGTACCTTCCGTACGCCTATCCCTCCCTCAAGGCGCTCCCCGCCCTCGCGGACACCGGACCGCAGAGCCTGGACGACCATCGCCTCACGCGGTTCGACCCCGCTGAACTGATCGAGATGGGGGTCGGCGCGCCGGCCGTCGGTGTCCCGGGCGGCACTCCGGGCGTGTACTCCAACACCAACTACCTGCTCCTCGTCCAACTCCTGGAACAGGTGACCGGCACGACGGCCGAGCGGTACATCACCCGGAACGTCATCGAGCGCGCCGGGCTCCGGGACACCGAACTCCCCGCCGGGCCGCACGTCACCGGGCCGCACTCGAAGCTCTACGAGGCGTGGTTCGGCATGATCGACCCGCCGCGCGACTACAGCGTCTACGACATGTCGTGGGTGGGGCCGTCGGCCTCGCTGATATCGACCGTCGCGGACCTCAACCGCTTCTACGGCATGCTGCTGGCCGGGAAGATCGTCAGCCCGTCGTCGCTGGCACAGATGCAACACACCGGTCCGGTCATCTCCCAGGAGGGGAAGACGATCGACTACGGCCTCGGCCTGTACCCGGTGGAGAGTCCCGGTCAGGGCACCTTCTGGGGCCACGGCGGCACGGTCTGGGGTGGCGGGGCACTGGCCATGATCCGTGCCGACGGCAAGCGACAGATGGCGGTCGCGGTGAACATGCAGAGGTGGAACAGGCTCGACTCCTCCGGCAGGCCGCAGCCTCACCCCATCGACGACGCGCTTGCGACGCTGTACCGGATCGCGATGTACGGCTGACCGAAACCGCCCGCGACCTCCGGGTGGGCATCAACCAGTTGCCCCCGCGCATCGAGCCCCACCCTCGTGATCGGCGGCAACCGGGTCCTCACCGTCCCGGTCGAGCACAGCCGCGCCCTCCGCGTCGAGCTCGGCCAACCCCTTCGCCGAGCTCGACGCGCGCCACGCGCTGTTCCACGAGCTGGAGGACGCGTTCGTCCGGCTCGCGCCCGACTTCACGGACGTCCGAGACGTCCGAGACGTACGGCGGTTCAGGCGATGAGCAGGCGCAGGCCGAGCTCGGCCGCGTCGAGGGCGACGAGGTCGCGGTTGCGTTCGGCCCACCGGCCCGAGGAGAGGTCGTCGCGGAGTCCGAAGCCCAGCCGACGGGAGGCGAGCACCTCCCGCAGCCGCTCCGCGTCCGCCGCCGCGTAGGCCCGGTACCCGGCCCCGGTCCGCGCGGACGGCTGCACGAGGCCGATCTCGTCGTAGTGGTGCAACGTGCGGACACTCACGCCGGCCAGCTCGGCCACACGCCCCACGGTCAGGTGCTCCTCCACGCCGCCGACGATGCCGCATGACGCCGCGTGAGGGTCGAGCACCCCACTCCCGCCCCCGCAGCCACCCCGCCATCCAGGGTGATCGCGGTCCCGGCTCCCCGCCCTTCCTCGGGGGACACGAGGGACGGGGTCCTACCTCCGGCAGCTCGGGCCGCGGCCGTGGCGAAGCCCCGGCTGTCGAGCCGGCACTCCATCAGAACGAACCGCCTGACAGGTCCGCCGTGCACGCGCCAGGATGGGCCCACCGGTTGTGCATCTACACGGAACTCAGTTCACAGGGAGCATCGTGCAGCCTCTAGAGTTTCTGGGAATCATCCCGAACACCCCGACCGAGGACTCACCGACCATCTGGCGCGACCCGGAGAACGGGG
This sequence comes from Kitasatospora sp. NPDC127035, assembly GCF_042726075.1. Lineage (NCBI taxonomy): Bacteria > Bacillati > Actinomycetota > Actinomycetes > Kitasatosporales > Streptomycetaceae > Kitasatospora > Kitasatospora sp. NPDC127035. The sequence goes on from NZ_JBHXDN010000011.1 coordinate 145,624, forward strand.
ACCTCCTCATCCAGTCCTACAAGGCGGGCGAGGAAGATCTGCGCCGGTGCGAGGAGGTCGGCTCGATCCCCGGCCACTCCACCAAGGTCCCCGAGCACGAGGCCGTGATCCGGCTCCCCGAAGTCATGATCCAGTTCATCCTCGCCCTGGGCGAGGGCGCAAAGGAGTGACGTGACATCGCCCACCCGTGAAGGGCTGGCCAAGGCCACGCGAACAGCCGTCCACCTGGAGATGCGTGACGCCTACGGTGCGAGCGATCCCGAGTTCCAGAGGTGGCGGCAGGGCCACCGCTACACGCCCGAGGACCGACCCGAGTGGTTCCGGACGTGGGGGGCTGCGGTCCAGGAGGCGGTGTCCCGGGGTGTCGCCGTGCAACGGCTCCGAATCGTCTCCGAGCCGGTCACCGACTACGTCAAGTACGAGCACCACGTCACCTACCTCAACGTCGCGGTCGGCGAGCAGGTCCGCTGGCTCCGGCGCGCGAGGATCAGGGCCACGGCCCTTCCCGCCAACGACTTCTGGCTGTTCGACGGCGCACAGGCCGTCGTCAACCACTTCACCGGAGACGGCGAGATCAGTCGTCGCGAGGTTGTCGGCGAAGCCGAGGAGCCGGAGCTGGTGCGCTTCTTCGCTTCGGCCTTTCGTTCACTCTGGGACCTCGCCACCCCCCACCAGGAGTACGAGCCAGAGTAGTCAAGTGTCATGCGAACCTCTCGCTCATCGAGCGTCCAGCAGGCCCGGAAGGTACTGGCCGACCGGCTGCGCGAACTTCGCCGGCAATCCGGCCTGACCGGACTCGCCCTGGCCGCACGCTGCGGTTGGCACAAATCCAAGGTGTCCCGCATCGAGAACGCCATCACGGCGCCGTCCGAACAGGACATCCGTGACTGGTGCCACGCCTGCAATGCCGATGACCGGACGAACGACCTGGCCGCGAGCCTCCAGTCCGTCGAGGGCATGTTCGTGGAGTGGAAGCGGATGGAGCGCACGGGACTCAGGAGGGCACAGGAAGCCGTCCTCCCCCTGTTCGAGCGGACCAGTCGCTTCCGCTGTTACCAACCGGGCATCGTCCCGGGCTTGTTGCAGACGCGCGCCTACACAACGGCGATGCTCCGTGCCACGCAGAGGCGGCGGGTCGCCGTGGACGACGTCGAGGCCGCTGTCGAGGTTCGTATGGACCGGCAACTCCTCCTCGGCGACCCTCAACGGACCTTCGCCTTCCTGATCGAAGAGGCGGTCCTGCTGTCGGGCCTGGCGGGTGAAGCGGCCGCTGCCGAGCAGCTCGGGCACCTGCTGGCGCGCGCGTCCCTCCCGAACGTGAGCCTCGGAATCATTCCTCATCGCCGCGACCGCGTGTCCATGCACGTCGAGGGCTTCTGGCTCTTCGACAACGCCCAGGTCAATGTCGAGCTTGTCTCCGGGTACCTCACGATCACCCAGCCGTCAGAGATCGCCCTGTACGCCGAACGGTACCGGGACCTCTCCGCTTCCGCCGTGTACGGGCCGGCCGCTCGTGAGTTGATCAGACGGGCTACAGACACCCTCGGGTGATCGGCGTGCAACTGTGTGCAACTCGCTGGAGAGCGGTCGTACGCAACTCCTACGGTCTATCACGCACCCCCCGAGCGGATCTGACGGGCCGGGCTGCTCCACCTCGCACCTCTGCTCGCCCACCTCGGGCGAGCAGAGCCAACCCGATCGGAGAGGCACATGAGCACCGCCACCATCGAGCCCAGCGCCGAGCTGGCCGAACTGGGCAGGTTCTTCACGATCGCCGCACGCCGGATCGATGCGGGCGAGACCGCGCCGGAGATGTTCTCCGCCGCCATCGACTCCGCGTGGCACACCCTCGTCGCGGACCCGGCCGCGCACGACGCGTTCGTGCTCCAGCACGCCGGCCGCAGGCTCGAACACGTCGAGACCAAGGGCTTCGGTCCCATCACGTGGGTGGCCGCGTACGAGGAGGCGTACGGGCCGCTGCCGGAGATCTGGTTCACGAGCGCCGACGGCACCGTGAACACCGCAGCCCTCACGCAGTACCGGGAGACCGGAACCGTCGTCGCCGAGTGGGACTGTGGCCCCGAGCCCGGCGACGGCGACGACCTGGCCCCGGACGACCTGGCCCCGGCGACGCCCCACCAGTGATCACAGCACCACGTGACGGAGCATCCCGGCCGACCGCCGGGGCGCTCCGCCTCACCGAAGCCCGGACGGAGAACCCGACCGGCATCGACGTGGACGCCTACCTCACCGGGCTGTACGAGCACTGTCCGTTCCTGCGCCCGTCCACCCGACGGGGCATGACCGGGTGGACCGTCTACGAGATCGCCCCCGGCAGCCACCGGTACGCCGTGGAAGCCGAGTTGTTCTACGCCGGAGTGCAGGCCGCAGAATGGGTCCGCCCGCTGATGGGGCGCCCGTACGGCGTTCTCACCTGCGAGAACGTGGTGCTGGTCGGGCACTGCGAGGGCGCGGACCACCGGGAGCTGACGGCCTGGCCGCACTGGGCGCTGAAGAACCTGTACGGGCCGGTCGGGGTCATGTTCGGCAAGTTCACCCAGGGCGCCGCCGAGACCGGCCGGCGCGGCCGGAGCATTCCGCCACCGTCCTTCTCATTCCTCCCGGTACGGGCCGGGGTCCGGCCTCTGGACCCGAGGTTCCTGGAGGCTACGCCCGACCTCGCGACGGCACTGTCCGTGGCGGTCGACGACGGGCGAAACGTCTTCGAGCACATCCCTTGCGAATGGAAGGCAGTCAGAGAATGGGCGAGTTCACTTCCGATGCCGCAGAGGCGCTGACGGTCGCGGAGGCGATCTGCGGTCCCCTGAAGCTGGAAGAGATCAGTGATCGGCGGGGCTCGGCGGTGTGGAAGGCCAGCGGCCCGCGCGGGGTGGTGGGCATCAAGCTCGGCGTCGGCGAGGCCGCCGAGGTCACCGCCCGCGAAGCCTCCGTACTGGACCAGATCCCCGGCTACACCGTGACGGCCGGCCGCTTCGACGGCGGGGTGTGGTACGTCACCCCGTGGTTGGTCGGGCCGTCCACCTGGGACGTGTTCCGGCCTGTCCGCAAGGGCACCGGAGGACGGGACAAAGCCCTGGAAGCCGCGGTCGCGCTGTGCCGCGCCGTCGCGGACCTGCACCGGGCCGGTTGGGTGCACGGCGACCTCCAGCCCCAGCACGGTATTCACACCGAGGGCGGTGTCCGTCTCCTGGACTTCGCCTGGTCCCGGCAGGTCGGTATCACCCCGTGGCGGACGTTCGGCGGAACGATGGTCCACCTCACCGCCCCTGAACTGGCTGCCCGGATCCTCGACGGCCCGCAGCCCGTCAACACGACCCGACCCGCCGACGTGTACGCCCTCGCCGGCACCCTGTGGACCTGCATCACCGGGGAGTGGCCACTGGACTACGAGGCCGGCGGAGTCGACAAGGACGCCCCGGTCGAGGAAAAGCTCAGGGCCATCGCCCGTCGAGCCGTCCCGATGTCCACCGTGATGCCGTGGCCCTCCCTCCAGGCCCGCCTGCGGTACGTCCTGCTCGCCGGTCCCGACGACCGGCCGAGCGCCGCCGAACTGAAGATGCTTGTCGAGGCGGTCGGCGGGTGATCGCCCTACGGGAGCTGATCCCCGGCGACGCCGACGCGGTCCGGCTCGTCTACGGTCCCGAATCGGTCAGGTTCCTGGGACGGGGACCGATGAACACCTCCGAAGCCCGGGAGTACGTGGCCTGCGCCCTGACGGCGGCAGAACGCCGCCCACGCGGGCTGTACACACTCGGCCTGGCCGAGGACGGCGACCTTGTCGGGATCGTCAAACTCCACCTGGACCGCCCGACCGCGACCATCAGCTACATCCTGCGCGCGGACGCTCGGGGACGGGGCCACGCCACTGAGGGTGTTCGGAGGATCCTCGCCCTGGGGCTCGGCCACCTGGGACTGCCGGAGATCCACGCCAAGCACCGACCGGACAACCTCGCCTCCGGCCGGGTCCTCCGCAAGGCGGGCTTCACACCCACCGGGGTCCACACCGAGTTCGCGACCTACGCAATTCGGTCTCCCCAGAGGGGCGTCATCCCCACCATGTCCAACCGGGCGTCCGGTGTCCGGCATGATCGAAAACGGCTCGCAGCCGGGGCCGCGGGGCACCGATAATGCGCGCATGACGAACAGCACGCCACGCGGCACCGCGGAATCCTGGACCGTTTCGGCCGCCGACGTCGGCTCCCCGGAGGCCCTGGCGCTGCTGCGGGAGTACTACGAGGACGTCGCCAACCGGTACTACCGGCTCCACCTCGGCCGGGAGGGCACCGCGCAGGAGATCGAGACCGGGCTGGCCGACTCGCCCAGCGACGACCTCGCCCCGCCCACCGGGGTGTTCCTGCTCGGGCGGTACGACGGCGCGGCCGACGCCTGCGCCGGCCTGCGTGTGCTCGACCCCCGGACGGTGGAGCTGACCAGGGTGTACGTACGCCCCTCGCGGCGCGGCACCGGCGGGGGCGCGCAGCTGCTGGCCGCCGTCGACGAGGCGGCCCGGGAGCTCGGCGCCGCGCGGGTCGTGCTCGACACCCGTCTCGACCTGGTCGAGGCCCGCACGCTGTACCTGCGGCACGGCTACCGGGACATTCCCGCCTACAGCACCAGCCCCTACGCCGAGGTCTGGTACGGCAAGGACCTCGCGCCCGGCCGGACGGACGGCGCGGCCGGGGGCTCCGCCCCGGCCGGACGCAGCGTGCCGGCACCGGCCGTCGGCGGGCACCGTGCAGACCGTTGAGCTGCTCTGCGACGCGCCGTTCGACCGCGCCGTGCGGACGGTCTGGCAGCGGCTGGCGGACGGCGGCGTGGACAGCCTCGCGCACAACACCCACCCCGGTCACCGCCCGCACCTGACTCTGGCCTCGTGCGCCCGGATGCCCGACGGCGCCACCGAGCGGCTCGACCGGCTGCTCCGCGACGCCCTGCCCCTGACGGTCCGGCTGACCGGCCTGCTCTCGTTCAGCGCGCGCAGCCGACGGCGGGTGCTGAGCCTGCCGGTGGTGCCGACCCTCGATCTGGTCCTGTTGCACCACCGCGTCTGGGAGGCGCTGGACGGGGCCGAGGACCCGGACCAGCACTACGTGCCGGGCCGCTGGTCCCCGCATCTGTCGCTCACCCGCCGCCTCACCCCCGAGGACGTCGCCCTCGCCCACACCCTGCTCGGCCGTCACCCCGACCACGTCGGCAGCTTCGACGCGGCCCGCAGCTTCGACTCCGAGACGCAGCTGGCCCGCCCACTGGGCGCGGGGTGAGGACCGGATCGCCGAACGCCACGCGATCCGCGCCTACCTGACGTACCGTCAGTTCGGCGCGGAGGCCGGGGCCTCCAGGGCTGCCGCGAGTTCGGCGGCGTCGGGCGGGTTGGCGCCGGGGCGGGAGACGGTCAGCGCCGCCGCGGTGGCGGCCCGGGTCAGCGCCTCGTCGAGACCCGCGCCGGTGTGGCGGGCGTGGAGCAGCGCGGCCGTGAAGGCGTCGCCGGCGCCGACGGTGTCGGCGACCTCGACCGGGCGGGCCGGCACCTCGCTGCGGCGACCGTCGGAGGTGACGGCGAAGGCGCCGTCGGGCCCGAGCGTGACCGCGACGGTGGCCGGGCCGAGGCCGAGCCAGTGGCGGGCGACGTCCTCGGGGTCACGGCCCGGGTAGAGCCAGGCGAGGTCCTCGTCGCTCGCCTTGACGAGGTCGCTGAGCCCGACGCACCGTTCGACCCGGCGGACGGCCTCGTCGCGCCCTCCCAGCAGCGCGGGCCGGACGTTCGGGTCGTAGCTGACGCCCGCACGGCCTCGCCAGTGCTCCACCAGCGCGAGCACCGAGGCCGCGCCGGGCTCCGTGACTGCGGCGATCGAGCCGATGTGCAGGTGGCCGGGCGGGTGCGGGAGTTCACCGGCCGGGAGGGTCCAGCCGATGTCGAAGGTGTAGCGGGCCCGCCCCTCGCCGTCGAGCCGGACCACCGCGGAGGGGGTGCGCAGCCCCTCCGCCGGGCCGGCGAGGACGGCGACGCCGGCCGACTCCAGGTGGGCCCGGATCAAGCCGCCGTAGGGGTCGTCGCCGAGCTGGGTCAGCAGGGCGGTCGGCAGCCCGAGCCGGGCCAGCCCGTACGCGACGTTGGCCGGGCTGCCGCCGGGGTGGACGGTGTCGGGCGCGCCGTCGGTGCGGACGACGTCGGCGACGCATTCGCCGATCACCACGAAGTGCGGGCTGGTCACGGGGCTGCTCCTGCCGGTCCGGGGCACCGGCGGGGCTGCTGGGCGGCCGGCACGGCTGCCCAGCCTACGAGGCGGCGGACCGGCGCGGTCCGGCGCGGACGGCGGGCGCGCGGACGGCGGCTGCACCACCGGCGGACGCGGCCCGGCCCGGCGGGAGCAGCGGGGTGGTCGGTCGGGGACGGCCGCAGGGGTGCGGCCGGGGAGCGCGGGTGCGACCGTAGGCATGAGTACGGCCGCCGGACCTGGCCAGGATCTCCGGCGACCGTGGCCCCGCCCGTCAGGGGGTGGGGCTCTTCGAACCTATGACACTGCGCAGCCGCTCGGCTACCGCACTGGTCCGTCCGAGGGACGGCCGCGTGTCGTGCGGCGGCGGCAGGGTCGACGGGAGCGAACGGACTGGGGGTTGTCGGACCCCTCTGCTACGTTCCGTGTCCGGAAGGTCGCTCTGCGGGACCGGGTCGCGCCCGGGCCGTGGAGCGCGCCGTACGACACGAGAGAGGTGATCACCTTGTCGAGGTGCCGCTCCGCCCTTGCCGCCGCCCTCGCCCTCACCGCCACCGCCCTGCTCGGCCTCGCCCCGCCGGTCTCGGCCGTCCCGGTACCGGGCGCGGACGTGGGAGCGGAGGCGACCGCGGGCACCGGGGACCCGGTGTTCCCCTCGCTCGGCACGACCGACTACGACGCGCTCGCCTACGACCTCGCCCTCACGTACCGGGCCGACACCCGCACCGTGGACGGCACCACCGTGCTGACCGCCCGGGCGCTCGCGGCGCTGCGCAGCCTGGAGCTGGACGCCCTGGGGCTGACCGTGCACGCGGTCCGGGTCGACGGCCGGCCGGCGGAGTTCCGCACGCACGACGAGAAGCTGACCGTGGTACCCGCCCGGCCCGTGCGGCGCGGCGCGGCCCTGCGGGTGGAGGTCGCCTACACGGCCGATCCGCGGGCCGCGCTGCCGCACACCGGCTGGGTGGTGACACCCGACGGCTTCGCGGTGGCGGGCCAGCCGGACGGCGCGCACACCGTCTTCCCGTGCAACGACCGCCCCGGCGACAAGGCCCGCTTCGCCATCGCCGTCACCGCGCCGGACGGTCTGTACGGCGTGGCCAACGGACTGCTCGCCGCCACCGAGCCGAACGCCGACGGCACCACCACGCGGCGCTACCGCTCACGGGAGCCGATGGCGACCGAACTGGTCCAGATGTCGGTGGGCCGGTACACGGTGCGTGAGAGCCGGGGCCCGGGCGGGCTGCCGCTGCGGGACGTCGTCCCCACCGCGCGCGCCGCCGCGCTGGAGCCCGCCCTCGCGCTGACCCCCGGACAGCTCGCCTGGGCGGAGGCGCACCTCGGCCGGTTCCCGTTCGAGACGTACGGCCTGATGCCCGCCGACACGGACGACCCGGCGGCGTTCGACTTCACCGGGCTGGAGACGCAGACGCTCACGCTCTACAAGCCGAACTTCCTCCGCCAGCCCGAGCACCTGATCGGCTCGCACATGGTGCACGAGCTGGTGCACTCCTGGTTCGGCAACAGCGTCTCCCCCGGCACCTGGGCCGACCTCTGGCTGAACGAGGGCCACGCCGACTTCTACGGCCTGATGTACCGCTACGAGCGCGGTTGGCCGGACTCGTCCGGCTACACCACCCTCGCGGACCGGATGCGGTCGGTGTACGCCAAGGGCGACCAGTGGCGCCACGACTCCGGCCCGGTCGCCGCCCCGACCGCCGCCACCCTCTTCGACAGCCAGCGGTACACCGGCGGAGCGCTGGTCCTGTTCGCCCTGCGGGAGCGGGTCGGCGCCGAGGTGTTCGACCGGATCGAGCGGGCCTTCCTCCAGCGCCACCGGAACGGCAGCGCCACCACCGCCGACTTCCTGCGGACCGCCGACGAGGTCTCCGGGCAGCAGCTGAGCGGGTTCCTGACGGAGTGGCTGTACGGCGAGCACACCCCGCCGATGCCGGGCCACCCGGACTGGACGGTGGACCAGGTGGAACGCGCCGCCCGCCGGAGCACCGAGGCACCGCGCGGCTCCGGAACGCTCTGACACCCGGAGCGCTCTCCACACGGACCGCTCCGGACCTGGGCCGCGATGAAGCTGTGCCGCCCTGGACCTGGGCGGCTCTGAACCTGGGCGGCTCCGGATCCCCGCCGGTTCGGCCCTCCGAACCTGCGGCCCGGACCGGTCGGGCGGACCGACGCGCCGGGTCGGTGCGCCCTGGCGCCGTCCGCGCGCCCCTGGACGGCCCCGGCGGACGCGCGGATCGTGGTGTCCACGGCCCGCCCGCCGCCCGGCAAAGTCCCGGCCGGCTCGCGGGCCGTCCACCGTTCGGGAACGGACCACCGTTTCGAGAACCGGTCACCGGACGCGAGACCCACCGCCGCGCGGGACCGGGGGCGCCGTACGGGGCGGTTCCCGGTTCACCTACCGTGGAGCCGACCCCTGCCGGGTCGCAGCCCTACGTCCGGCCGACGGCGGAACGGACACCGCCCGTCCGGCCGGGGCTCGGAATGTCACTGCAGCGAGGCAACCGGAAGCCCGGTCCAACGCGTTCAGCAGCCGTGAGAACGACAGCGAGGACACGGCGGCCACGGCCGACCTGCAGGGCCTCCGTCGCCGGCACGGCGGCGGAGGCGACCGAGACAACGGCGGAAACGGCATGGCGGGGGCAGCAGGATGAGGGACGCGACACCGGACTTCGAGGAGTTCGTCGCCGCCCGCAGCCCTCGGCTGCTCCGGATGGCGTGGCTACTCACGGGCGATCCGCATCTGGCCGAGGATCTGTTGCAGACCGCGCTCGCCAAGGTCTGGCCCCGTTGGGAGCAGATCTCCATCGACCGGCCCGAGGCGTACGTCCGGCGGGTGCTGGTGAACTCGCACGTCTCCTGGTGGCGCCGACGCTGGCACGGGGAACTGCCGCACGACCGGCTGCCCGAGCCGCCGACCGACGCGGACCCGTTCGAGGACGTGGTGGTCGGCCAGGTGGTGGCCGCCGCCGTCCGGGCACTGCCGGCGCGGCAGCGGGCCGTCGTGGTGCTGAGATTCTTCGAGGACCTCAGTGTGGAGGAGACCTCCGAGGTGCTGGGTTGTTCCCCGGGCACGGTCAAGAGTCAGACGCACCGCGCCCTTCAAGCCCTGCGGGGCAAGATGCCCACCCGCGAGCTTCTGCTGCACGGAGGACACCGTGACGGGGCGTGAGGCCGACCCGGACGACGGCAGGCCGACCGGTCCCGAGGTCGAGGACGAACTGCGGATCCTGCTCCACCTGGCCGCCCCTCACCTGACGGCGCCCGACGACCGGATGGCCCGGGTCCGCGAGCTGGCCGCCCGGACCCGGCGGCGGCGCCGCACCGCCGCCCTCTCGACCGGGCTGGCCGTCGGCCTGACCGCCGCCGTGCTGGCCGCCGCCCCTGCCCTGGCACCGGGCCCCCCGGGTACGGCGCTCGCTCCGGGGTCCTCCGGACCCGTCGCGCCCGGCTCGGTGCCCCCGGGCGCGTCAGCGAGTGCGTCACCGGATGCCGCCCCGAGCGCGTCGCCGAGCCGCAGCACCGGATCGGACACCGGCGGGCCGGTCAGGTTCCCCGAGCTGGACGGGGTGATCATCGACATCCCGCCCGACTGGTACCGGCTGTCGGTCCCCGGCACCGACAACCGGAAGGACGACACCGCGTACGCGCGCGGCTACACCGCCAGCCAGCCCCTCGTCGGCGAGCTGGGGTGCCCGACCAGGAACGGGACCAGGGAACGGGTCTGCCTGGCCGACGGGGCGCTCGACGCCGGCGGGATGCTGGTCGGCCTCACGCTTGTCCGGGACCCGGTGGTGACGGGCGAGCAGAAGGGCCAGACGGGGCCCCTCTTCTACGCGGTACCCGAGAAGTCCTGTGTCGTCCAGGGCGGAACCCGTACGCTCCGGGGATACCGGACGGTGCAGGCGCCGTCCGGGCCGGCGGTCGTCGAGCTGACCGCGTGCCTGCGCGTGTCGGACGCCGTGTCGGTGCTGGCGGTGGAGCGGATCCTCGACTCGATCCGGGTGAACGGCGGGGCCGTGGACGCCCCGACCATCGCCCCCGAGTGACGGCGGGCCGGGGCCGGGCGGCCGGAGCGAGCCGGGGCGGGACAGCCGGGGGCGGCCCGTAACCCGAGTGGCGCAGCGTCGTTGGACAGGGCATGAAGAAGCGCAGCATGCTCGCCGTCGCCTCGCTCGCCGTGGGCGTCGTGGCCTCCCTGACCGCTCCCAGCGCCCACGCCTCCGCCGTCGGCGGGCAGGGTGACCTGGCCGGGCCGCTCCAGGGCGCGCTGCCGGCCTCGGCGCCGGACGCGCTGCCCGGCCAGGTCGGAGACGCCGGCGGGGTGGTCGGGGAGGCGACCGGGTACGTGACGGGCCAGGCGCCCGGGCTGGTCGGGCTGCCCTCCTGACACTCGACCTGACCTCGACCTGACACTCGACCTGACACTCGACCTGACACTCGGCCGGACGCTCCTGCGGACCGTGGGCGCAACGGTCGGTCACGCGGGCGCGGTCGCCCCGCCGATGACCCTGCGGGCCCGGTGGCCCTGGCCGGACCGCGTGGTCCGGCCGGGGATCAGCCGAGCGGCGCGCCGAGGTCCTGGGTCCAGTAGAGGCCGGCCGGGCCGCCGGCCACGCCGATGCCGACGTCCTTGAAGGCGCAGTCCAGCATGTTCGACTGGTGGATCCCGCCGTCCATCCAGCGGGAGAAGACGACGGCCGGGGCGCTCGGTCCCCGGTCGAGGTTCTCGCCCCACTGCGACCAGCGGTAGCCGGCCGCTCCCAGCCGGGAGTCCGCGCGGGTGCCGTCCGGACTGATGTGGTCGAAGAACGCGCGCGCCACCATGTCCTCGGAGTGCTTCTGGGCGGCCGCGTGCAGCTTGGGGTCGATCCGCAGCGGGCCGCAGCCGATCCTGGCACGCTCGGCGTTGACCAGGTCCACCAGCTGGCGCTCCGGGCTGGGCGGCGGAGTGGCCGAACGGCTGCTGCTCGGGGTCACCGTGGCCGGCGGTGTGCTCGGCACGGGCGGCTCGACGGGCGCGGGCACGGCAGCGGCCGTGACGGTCGGGGACGGCACCGCGCTCGGGGTCTCCGGCCGGGGCTCCGGCGGTGCGGGTATCGAGACCGTCGACGGCGTGTCGGGGGCGGCGGCGGGGGTGGTCGGTTCGGGCACGGTCTCGCCGGGCTGCGGGTGGTGGGGCCAGACCATGGCGAGTGTCGCCGCCGCCAGCACGGCCGCCGTTCCGCCGGCCAGGACGGTCTTCCGACGGGCGAACTCGGCCCAGCCGCCTTGCCCTCCGGCCGGGTCGGCCGGGGGCGCACCGGAGCCGCCGGGCGCCGTGGCGCCGGACCCGGTCCCGCCGGACCCGGTCCCTCCGGATCCGGCGGGCGGAGCGGCCGAGGCGGCGGAGGCGGCCTGAAGGGCGAGCCCGGTCGGGGAGTCCATCGGGACGGGGACCAGGGCCAGACCGGCCAGCAGTCCCTCGGCCGGGAAGAGGTCGCGGCCCAGTCCGTCGCAGGCGGCGCAGGCCCGGATGTGCCGGGCGATCCGCTTGCGCCAGACCGAGTCGGGCGCGCCGTCCCATCCTCCGGTGAGTTCGGCCAGTTCGGGGCACCGCGGGTAGGCGGTCAGCGCACGGACCACCACCCGGCCCGCCTCCAGTTGCTTCTTCATCCGCTGCACCCGGACGGCGGTGTGCTGGGGAGTCAGGTCGAGCGCGGCGGCCAGCTCGGCGCGGGTGAGTTCACCGCTCGCCTCCAGCCACCAGAGGGCGAGCAGTTCCTGGTCGTCCGGGTCCAGCCAGCGGGTGGCCTCGGCGACCTCCCGGCGCTGGCCGGAGAGGCCGAGCCGAAGGATGGTCAGATCGGTGAAGTCCGCGCGGGGGTCGGCCAGCTCCCAGGTCTCGTCGAGACCACCCACGGCGGCCTGCTGCTGCCCGGTCGACCGCCGACGGACCTGGTTCATGGTGATCGCGACCAGCCAGGAGCGGAACGCCTCGGGGTCGCGCAGGCCGTCCAGGCCGTCGAGGGCCCGGATCATCGTCTCCTGCGCGACGTCGTCCACGTCGGCATGGCCGTTCAGCGCCCGGCCGGCAACGTTGTAGACCAGCGGGAGCCAGGCGGCGACCAGCGCTTCCCGCGCCTGCGGGTCGCCCGCCTGGGCCGCGAGCACCAGGGTCGTCCCGGTCCTGCTCTGCACGTCAACGTTCATGGGTCCGCACTCCGTCTTGCTGTCGTCCGTCCGCCGCTGCCTCCTCGGAGACCTTCGGGGAGTGCTCAGATAACAACAATTCGCGCGGATTCGGAAAATCCGAGGTCAGCGGGGGTCCGCCCCGGTCGGCCCCGGCCCCGACCCCTGCCGCCGGGGCCGAACGCGGGACCGGATCCGGGACGCGGGACACGGGGCGCGGGACACGGGACACGGTCACGACGGTGAGGCGAAGACCTGCGTCCACCAGGGGCCGCCGGATCCGGTCCGGACGCCCACACCGATCTGCTTGAAGGAGCAGTTGAGGATGTTGGCCCGGTGCCCGGGGCTGTTCATCCACGACTCCATGACCGCCGCCGGGTCCTTCTGGCCGCGCGCGATGTTCTCGCCCCAGCTGCTCCAGCGGTAGCCGGTCGCCTCGATGCGCTGGTCGGCGTGGTTGCCCTCGGGGCTGGCGTGGTCGAAGTAGCTGCGGTTCGCCATGTCCTCGCTGTGGACCTGGGCGGCGGTGTTCAGCCGGGAGTCCACGGTGAGCGGCCCGCAGCCGGCCTGGGCGCGCTGGGTGTTGACCAGGTCCGCCACCTGCTGCGCGTACTGGCTGTTCGACCCGCCGGGGCCGGCGGTGGAGGTCGGCCGGGCGCTGGTCGCGGACGGCTTGGCGGGGGCGGTGGTGACGGTCGTGGCGGCGGGAGACTCCGGCTTCGCGGTGGCGGACGCGGAGGTGCTCGCGGCGGGGTTGCGCGGCGTGCCGGAGCCGGAGACGGGCGCGGCCGAGCCGGACGGACCAGGCACGGCCGCGGAGGCCGACGGCAACGGCGTCGTCGACGGTGCGGTGGACGTGCCACCGGTGGACGTGCCGCCGGTGGCCGGGGCCGCGGTCGCGGCGCGGGCCGGGTCACCGGCGGCCGGGGAGGCCGCGGCCACGGCGGCCGGGTCGACGGCGCCGGCCCCGGGGACCTGGATGCCGTCATGGTCGCCGGCCTCGGCCGCGATCAGCGCCTCGTAGGCCACGGCCTGCTGCCCGCCGTCGGTGCCCTTCTCGCCGCGGTACACCGCGAATCCGGCGCCGGCCAGCGCGGCTATCACCCCGGTCCCCGCGACGGCTGCGACCACCGCCACGATCGGTCCGAGGCCGCCGCGCCGCCGGCCGCGGCGGCCGGACCCGCGACGCCGTGCGGCGGCCCGCCGCGCGGCGCGTCCACCGACGCCGTCCTGGCGTCCGGTCGCGGGGAGGATGGTCGTCCGGTCTTCGCTGTTCACCTGCGCACGCTTCCTGTATCCGGGTCCGTCGGGAGGGTGCCGACACCTGGGAGACCCCGCGGCGGAGGGGGGATAACAGAAAGTACGAACGAATTTCCGAAGCATCTCGGCCAGGCGCGGCAAGAGTACGCGGTCGCGGTCAGGTCGCCCGTCGACGGGCCCGCTTCGCCTCGCGGTCGACCGCCCAGGCGTCGGCGACCGGCCCGAGGTGACCGAGCTTGTCGGGGTTGATCACGCTGCGGACGGTCTGGATCCGCCCGTCCAGCACATCGAGGACCAGGACGTACAGGACCCTGCCGTCGCGGTCGCGGAAGATCGCACCGGGCTGGCCGTTGACCTGGTGAGGTTCGAACGACACGTCGACCCGGGCCAGCAGGGGGAAGACCGTGCCCAGCAGCCGGGCCACGCTCTCCGCGCCGACGACCGCCCTGGCCAGCTGCGGGGCCTTGCCGCCGCTGTCCCCGACCAGTTGCACGTCGGCGGCCAGCAGATGCCGGAGCCCGCCCACGTCGCCGTCCTTCAGCGCGCCGAGGAACCGCGTCGCCAGTTCCCGACGCTCCCGGCGGTCCACGTCGAACCGCCGCCGCCCCGCCTCCATGTGACGCCGCGCCCGCACGAGGAGTTGCCGGCACGCCGTCTCCGAACGCCCGACCGCCGCGGCGACGTCGTCGAAGCCGAAGGCGAACACCTCCCGCAGCACGAACACCGCCCGCTCCGGTGGACTGAGCCGTTCCAGCAGCACCAGCGCCGCCATCGACACCGAGTCGGCCAGCTCCACCGACCGCGCCGGGTCCTCGTACGGATCGTTCAGCAGCGGCTCGGGAAACCACGGCCCGACGTACGCCTCCCGTCGCACCCGCGCGGAACGCAGCACGTCGATCGAGAGCCGGGTCACGGTGGCCGACAGGAAGGCCTTGGTCGACGCCGGCCGCGTCGCCGAGCCGTCGAACCGCAGCCAGGCGTCCTGGACGGCGTCCTCGGCCTCGCTCACGCTGCCCAGGATCCGGTACGCGATCGAGAACAGCAGCGGCCTCAGCTCCTCGAACTCCTCGACCTTGCCCATGCCGGCTCCCCTTCCCCCTGCACCCCTCCCGCCCGGCCTCGTCGGCGCAGGCGGCTTTCCATGATCATTCTGACCCCTGGTGCGACGGCACGGGCCCCCGACCCCCGAACCGCAGCCCCCGGGCCCTCCGCCGCCGGGCCGCTCGGCCGGTCCCGGCGACGGCCCCGCGCCACCCGGCCCGCGCCCTCCGCCACGCCGCCCGGCGCCGGTGCGCATCCCTCCGACGCGCACCCCCGTCCGGCGGCTCGACGGCCTGCCCTCCCCCACGTGCGGCGGGGCCGGCCGCGTGCCGCTACCCCCGTGGGGGTATCTGCGCCGAGGGCTCTCGGGTTCTGGCCCACCGTCCTCGACACGGAGGGGGCCGACCCGCGCGACGTGGGCTTCGCGAGGTGGCTCGTCGACACCGAGAAGGTGGTGCTCTCCTCCACGCTCCGCGAGGCGCCCTGGGAGCGCACGACGATCGTCGACGGACCGACCGCCGAGGTGGTCGCGGATCTGAGGTCCGCCGAGGGCGGCGACATCCGCGTGCTCTCCGGCGCGAGCGTCATCAAGGCCCTGCCGGCGGCCGACCTCGTCGACCGTCTGGCGCTCACGGTCTGCCCCGTCTTCCTCGGCGGCGGCCCCCGACTCTTCGACGACGGCCTGCCCACCGGGAGGTGGACACTCGCCAGTCAGGCCGCGGGCGAGCACGGCACGGTGGCCGTGGTCTACGACCGGGCCCGCTGAGTCGGGCGCCCGGCCCGCCCGGCCCGGCCACGGACCGGCGCCCCTGCGACCCGACGACCCGGCCGGTCAGTGCCCCGTCGCGGCGACGGAGGCCGCCGGGGGCATGTCGTAGGTGACGAACATCGTGCGGATGGCGACCTGGTCGTACTTGCTGCGGGCCCGGTGGTTGTCGTCGGCGGTGATCCACCGGACCGTGTTCCAGCCCCGTTCGGCGGCGATCGCGCGCAGGCGGGCGAGCAACGCGTCGACCGCCCCGCCGCCGCGGACGTCCGGGGCGACGAAGAGGTCGTCGAGGAAGCCGGCGACGGCGCCGTGCAGGGGGCGGACGAAGGGGCGGTAGTGGGCCAGGCCGACCGGGGTGCCGTCAGTGTCGCGGACCAGCAGGCCGTCCAGCTCATGGGCGGGGTCGGTGAGCCACGACCAGACCAGCTCGGCCTTCTCCTCCGGGCACGGGACCCGGTAGAACGCGCAGTACCCCCGGAACAGCTCCCGCCAGGCGGCGAAGTCCCCGCTGTCCGGGGCGTCCACGGTCCAACGGGCGGGGGCGGTCTCGGACGTCATGGCGGGCTCCCCGGGTAGCTGCGGTCCTGGTGCGGTCCTGGTGCGGTCCTGCGGTCGCGGGACAGCATGACGGACCGTCGGTTCGGAGCCGATCGACAGTCCGGCCAGGTACGGTCCCGCCCTCACTCCACCGCGGCAGCGGACAGGACGGCAGGGCGGCAGGACGGCAGGACGGCAGGGCGGCAGGGCGGCGCGGCACGGGGCAGCGCGACCGCCCGGCACCGCCGACCGGGAGCGGGACGGGCGGCAGCGGGGCGTGTCCGCCGCGCGCGATCGGTCCGCGTCGTCGATGCTGGACCCCGCCCACCCGTTCCCCCGTTCCCCGAGGAGCCCGCGATGCTGCTCCGGCACCTGGCCCTGACCTCCCGAGCCGTCGCGGCCGAGCCGGGCCGCCGGGCCAAGACCGAACTGCTCGCGGACTGCCTGCGCGGCCTCGGCCCCGAGGAGGCCCCGGCGGCGGTCGCACTGCTCTCCGGCGAGTCCCAGCGGATGCGGACCGGCATCGGACCGGCCGCCCTGCGCGATCTGCCGCCCGCCGGGGCCGAGCCCGTGCTCGGGGTCCGGGAGACGGAGCGGATCCTGGAGGAGATCTCGGCCGTGCACGGCACGGGCGCCCAGGCCGAGCGGCGCCGGCTGCTGGCGGGCCTCTTCGAGCGGGCCACCGAGGCCGAACAGACCTTCCTCCGCGCGGTCCTGATCGGGGACCTGCGCCAGGGCGCGCTGGACGCGGTGGTGGCCGATGCCGTGGCGCGCGCCGCCGGGGTGCCGGCGGCGGCCGTGCGCCGGGCGCTGATGTTCCGGGGCTCGGCGCGGGCGGTCGCGGCGGCGGCACTGAGCGGCGGCGTGCCGGCGCTGGACGCGTTCCGGCTGGAGGTGGGCCGCCCGGTCCGGCCGATGCTGGCGGCCTCGGCGCCGGACGTCGGGACCGCCCTGGAGCGGATCGACGGCCCGGCGGCACTGGAGTGGAAGCTGGACGGCATCCGGCTCCAGGTGCACCGGGACGGCGGCGAGGTGGCGGCCTTCACCCGCTCGCTGGACGACATCACCGCGCGGGTCCCCGAGGTGGTGGAGGCCGCCCTGGCCCTGCCGGTCCGGTCGGCCGTGCTGGACGGCGAGGCGATCGCGCTCGGCCCCGACGGCCGCCCGCGCCCCTTCCAGGAGACCGCCGCCCGGACCGCCGCCCGCCGGGACCCGGAACGCCTGCGCGCCGAGGTCCCGCTCAGCGTGCACTTCTTCGACCTGCTGCACCGGGACGGCGAGGACCTGGTGGACCGGCCCGGCCGGGAACGCTGGGCCGCCCTGACCGGGGCCGTCCCGGAGGACCTGCGGGTGGCGCGCGCCGAGACCGACGACGGCGACGAGGCGCTGGCCTTCTTCCGGGCCACCCTCGCGCGCGGACACGAAGGGGTGCTGGTCAAGGACCCGGCGGCCGGCTACCGGGCGGGCCGGCGCGGCGCCGGATGGATCAAGGTCAAGCCCCGGCACACCCTGGACCTGGTGGTGCTGGCCGCCGAGTGGGGCAGCGGGCGGCGGAGCGGCCTCCTCAGCAACCTGCACCTCGGTGCCCGCGCGGGCGCCGAACCGGGGCTGGGGCCGTGGGTGATGCTCGGCAAGACCTTCAAGGGGCTGACCGACGAGACTCTCGCCTGGCAGACCGCGGCGCTGCTCGCCCGTGAGGTCGAGCGGGACGCGTGGACGGTACGGGTGCGGCCGGAGCTGGTGGTGGAGATCGCCTTCGACGGTGTGCAGCGCAGTCCCCGCTACCCGGCCGGGCTGGCGCTCCGCTTCGCCCGGGTGGTGCGCTACCGGAGCGACAAGCCCGCGGCCGAGGCGGACACCGTGGCCGCCGTCCGGGAGATCGCCGCCGCCGAAGGGCTGTGAGGACGCCGCGCGACCGGGCCGGGCCACCCGGGCCGGTCGGCCCGCCACTCCGTCCGATCCGCAATCAAACGTCGGTTTTGCCACACGCGTTCACGAGCAGTGGCAAACCGGCCATTCTACGCAAGGCGGCCACGCACTCTTCGTGTGCGACGGGAACTGGGGCTAGGTTGACACCGACAGCGGGGGCGGCACGGCCCGGGCAGTCCGGTGCCACACCAGTGAGAGGTGTCCGACCATGCGCGTGAGTGTCGATCCGGACCGCTGCTGCAGCTCCGGCCAGTGCGTCATGACCGTGCCGGAGCTCTTCGAGCAGGACGACGCGGACGGGCTGGTGAGGCTTCGTCCGGTCGTCGTGGAGCTCTCCCGGTTCGCCGACGTCCGGCTCGCCGCCCAGCTCTGCCCGGGTGGCGCGATCACCGTCACCGAGGGCACCGGCCCCGCCGGGGGCTCCGACGGCCGGACGAGCGGCGACGCGGCGTAGGCACCGGCCCCTCCCCGCCCCTGAACCACCCCGTCGCGCCGCGCCCCGTTCGCCGCACCGTGCCGCGTACCCCGCCTCGCGCATCACTTCACGCATCACTTCGTCGACCTGTGCCCACGTCGTCATACGAGGAGACCTCACCTTGACGAGCACACCCACCGCCCCGGCCCCGCTGCTCCCGGCCCGCCACGACACCCGTTGCCCGTACAGCCCGCCGCCCGTGTACACCGAAGCGGCCGGCTCCGGCCCGGTCAGCCGGGCCGAACTGCCGGACGGCACCTCCTGCTGGCTGGTCACCGGCTACGAGGAGGTCCGCACGGTCCTCTCCGACCGGCGGTTCAGCGCCGACGCCCGCAGGCCCGAGTTCCCGTTCCTCACCGTCGGGCAGCGCGAGATCATCGCCACCAACCCGTCCTTCCTCCGTCTCGACGACCCCGAGCACGCCCGGCTCCGCCGGATGGTCACCGGCGACTTCCTGGTCAGGCGGGTGGAGGCGCTGCGGCCCGGCATCCAGCAGATCGTGGACCGGGCGCTCGACCGGATGACCGCCGAGGGCGCGCCCGCCGACCTGGTCGCCCACTTCGCGCTGCCGGTGCCTTCCCTGGTGATCTGCCTGCTGCTCGGGGTCCCGTACGCGGACCGGGAGGCGTTCCAGGAGCGCAGCCGGCTGCTGCTCACCATCAACGCCGCGAAGGAGGAGGTCGCCCGGGCGCAGAACGAGCTCCTCGACTACCTCGGCGACCTCGCCACCCGCAAGCGGGACCGGCCCGGCGACGACATCCTCAGCCGGCTCGCGACCCGCGACGACCTCACCCCCCGGCAGATCGCCACGACCGGGCTTCTGCTCCTGGTCGCGGGCCACGAGACCACGGCCAACATGATCGGGCTCTCCACCGCCCTGGTGCTGCGCCACCCGGAGCAGGCCGCCCGGCTGGCCGACCCGGCAACGCTCCCCGGAGCGGTGGAGGAGCTGCTGCGGCTGCTCACCATCGTGCACACCGGGGTGCCGCGGCTGGCGGTGGAGGACGTCGACCTGGGCGGCACGCCGGTCCGCGCCGGGGAGGGCGTGATCGCGATGCTGTCGACCGCGAACCGGGACGAGCGGCTGTTCGGCGGCGAGGACCGGCTGCCCACCGACGAGCTGGACCTCGGCCGGGACGCCCGACGGCACGTCGCCTTCGGTTTCGGGGTGCACCAGTGCCTGGGCCAGCCGCTGGCCAGGGCGGAGCTGCAGATCGCGCTGGCCACGCTGTTCCGGCGGCTGCCGGGGCTGCGGCTCGCGGTGCCGGAGAGCGAGCTGGACTTCCGCACCGAGGCGGTGATCTACGGGCTGAGGTCGCTGCCGGTCAGCTGGTGACCTCGGAGGCCGTCGGCCGGCGGGGCGGCCGACCGGGGGCGGGCGGGGTCCCGCGGAGCAGGACTCGGGGGGCGGCCGGGTCGGGCGGTCAGTTACAGGAATGCTCTTCGAAAGGCCGGGCAGCCTTCCCCCCGAAAGGTCGCCCGTGCGGCCTCCGTAGGGCCTCCGCACCGTCCTTCGCACGACCTCCCGCCGGCTTCCGGGCCGGTCCGGTTGGCCGTGGCGCGGGCGCGGAGGCAGGCTTGAGGGGCGAGAGAGAGCACGGCCGGTGTCCGTCCGGCACGGCGGCGTGTCGCGCCGGATCGGGGCGGCCCGGCCGGCCCGAGCAGAGGAGCCCGCGATGACCGACATGAGCGCACGCTCCGAGGTGGGCGCCGACCGGGACGAGGACGTCCGCGCGGCCGACCCGGAGGAGGGCATCACCTCGATGCAGAACCAGCACGCGCAGGACACCTCCCAGGCTGAGGGCGATTCCCTGGCGGAGCCGGGGGCGAGCGACTGACCGCTCCCGACGGGGGAGTGACGACGAGGCCGCCCGCTCCCACGGGCGGCCTCCGCGACCGACGGTGCCGCTCCGCGAGCGGTGGCGGACCGCGAGGGAGGATGGGCGCATGACCGAACAGCAGCAGGGCACAGCAGGGCGCGGTGCGGCCGGGCAGGGCCCGGCCGCACCGGAACCGGCCGGGACGCGCGGCGCCGGACCGGTGGATCCGCCGGTGGACCCCCGGGCCTCGTGGGCCACCTGGACCACCCAGTCGATCATCAGCGGACCGGGCGGAGTGACCACCGCGGAGGTCGGCCCGATCTCCGGCGACCTCACCGTGCACACCACGTGGGTGGACGGTGAGGCCCGCCTCACCGTGCAGTACACGGGGGCACTGGACTGGTACAGCGTGGCGGGAAGCCCGGTGCCGGCGTCCGACGAGGCCGCGGCGCGGGCCGTCCACCAGGCGATGGTCAACGGCGTCAAGTCCGGGCGGGGCGCCGGGGCGCCGTCACCCCCGGCGGGCTGACGGCACGGGCCGACGGCTCTCGGGGCTCCCTCGACTTCCCGGGCCCCGGGGGCTTCGGCCTTCCTCCCGCCACCGGGTCCGCGCACGGGTGGGTCCGCGCACGGGTGCCGCGGCCGGGTTCGGGCGGCGGATCCGCGTCGGGCCCTGCGTCCCGGCGGCGCCTGCCCGGCCCGGTCCCGCCGCCCCCGGCACCCCGTGCCCGGCGCCGGGGGCGAGCGGTCAGCCGCGCGACTCGCCCCGGTGCACCGGGGCGGCGGCCGACCAGTAGCCCGGGTCCACCGGGAGGCGGCCCTTCAGGTCCTCGCGGACCTCGCGGGCCAGCTTGCGGGTGTCGCGGCGGTTCACCGTGGCCCCGATCCCCGCGCCCACCAGCAGCGGTGTCAGGGAGGGCAGCCGGCGCAGCGAGCTGCGGGTGAGCCGACGGCGAACCTGCTGGCGCACCTCGGAGCCGAGGGCCATCGCGGCCAGGCCGGCCGGCTTCACGAGCAGGGAGCCGTCGATGCCGCGGCGGTTGGCCCAGGCGGTGACGTACGCGGCGGCCCGCTGGGCGGTGCTGCCCTGGGCGGGGACGCCGTAGACCTCGTGGAGTTCGGCGATCAGCTTGATCTCGACGGCCGCCACGGCGAGCGTCTCGGCGGCGATCTCCAGCGGCATCGCCGGGGGCACCGGGAGCATCGCTGCGGCGCCGACCCCGGCGCCGAGGGCGCTGGAGGCCCGGCCGGCGCCGACGATCAGCAGCTCGGCGAGCTTGTCGGGGTCGGCGGCACCGGGGTGCTGGGCCCGCAGTGTCGAGAGGCTGCGGACGGGGATGCGCGGCGCCGTGTGGATCAGTTGCTCCGCGAGGGCCCGGCCGCCGTACACGGCGCCCCTGGCCGCGGCCTGACCGCGGGTGCCGAGCCGACGGGCGATGTCGGCGACCAGCCGGGCACCTCGCCGGCGGCCGCGTTCGACGCCGGCGCCGTACTCGACGACCTGTCCCACGGGGCCGCCTGGGACTTCCGGGACGGGGCGTTCCAGCTCCTCGACCAGTTCGGCGAGTTCGTCGGCGACACGGTCCGGGGTCGGCTCGGGCTCACTCCCGCGTCCCGGCTTCCTGAAGATTGCCATGTTCTGCGGGTACCCGGTGGTGCGGCGCGGTACGCACCACCGGTGTCCGGGTCCTGTGACGGTCCCGCCACGGCCGCGTGCCGCCCGCCGCCGCCCCGCCGCGTCACCCGGTGATCTCGACCCCGCGCCAGAACGCCACCCGGTCCCGGACGTGCTCCGCCTCCGGCTTCGGGTCGGTGTAGTACCAGGCCGCGTCGGGGTTGGTCAGCCCGTCGACGTCGAGGGTGTAGTAGGCCGCCGTGCCCTTCCACCCGCAGACGGTGGTGGTGTCGGACGGGCGCAGGTACTCGGCGCGCACCGAGTCGGCCGGAAAGTAGTGGTTGCCCTCGACGACGGTGGTGTCATCGCTCTCGGCGATGACCGTGCCCTGCCAGCTCGCTGTGGTCATACCGCGATTCTGCCCGACGCCGTGCGCGGGGCCCGGCCGTCGGGGCGGGTTCCGGACAGTGGGCGGAGCCCGGTGGCGGCGGGCTCAGGGCGGCGGGCTCAGGGCAGCGGTTCGGCGTGGACCGGGAAGTGCGGCGTCTGGTGGCCTCCGCTGGCGAGCATCCGCACCTCCCCCGCGTCGCTGATCTCGGCCCGGACGATGCCGCTGGCGTCCTCGTACACCGGGTGGCCGCCGGGGCCGGTCGCGCTGGTGCGGGCGACCACCACGACGTCCTGCGGGGCCTGGGTGCCGGGGGTGCCGGGGAAGGTGAGTGCGTAACGGCTGGCTGAACTCATCGCCGGCCTCCTGGTCCCTGCTCGTCCTGCTCGTCCTGCCGGTCACTCCGGGTCGTTCCGGGTCACCGCCGGTCTGCCGTTGGTCGTCGCCTCTCGTCACGGCCCCGGGCGCTGGTCGCCGCCGCCGAGCCGGTGCGGGCCCGTGGCCGGTGCTAGGCCGAGGCTACGGCGGACCGTGCGACGGCGCCGCGGACCTCCAGTTCGTCGAGCAGCCGCCCGGTCGCCTCGGCCACGGCGTCCACGGCCCGGTCGAAAGCCTCCCGGTTGTGCGCGGCGGGGGCCCGGAAACCGGAGACCTTCCGCACGTACTGGAGGGCTGCCGCCCGGAAGTCCTCCTCGGAGGCGTCGGGCGTCACGGGTGGTCTCAGCGTCTTGATACTGCGGCACATGCTCCCAGTCTTGCGCGCGAGCGCCCGACTGGCGACCCCCGTACGTCACCGGTCCGCCATGACCGCCACACGGTGTGGTCATCAGACCGGATTAGGATTTCGGCCGAACAATCCTGACTCCTCCCGCTCGTCCCGGAGTATCCCCTTGCCTCTCGCGCTGGTCGCCCTGGCCGTGACCGCCTTCGCCATCGGAACCACCGAGTTCGCCGCCATGGGGCTGCTCCCCCAAGTGGCCGGCGACCTGGACGTCTCCATCCCGCAGGCGGGCTGGCTGATCTCCGCCTACGCCGTCGGCGTGGTGGTCGGCGCTCCGCTGCTCACCGCCCTCGCCGCCGGCCGGCCCCGGAAGACGGTGCTGGTCGCACTCGCCGGGTTCTTCGCCGCCGGAAACCTGCTCTGCGCGGTCGCCCCCGACTTCTGGTCCCTGGCCGCCGCCCGGCTGATCACCGGGCTGCCGCACGGCGCCTTCTTCGGCGCGGGCGCGGTCGCCGCGGCCGAACTCGTCGCCCCGCACCGGCGGGCCCGGGCGGTCGCCGTGATGTTCTCCGGCCTGACCGTCGCCAACATCGTCGGCGTACCGGCCGCCACCCTGCTCGGCCAGCACCTGGGCTGGCGGGCGACGATGCTGGTCGTGGTCGTGATCGGCGTGGCCGGGACGATCGCGATCGCGCGGCTGGTCCCGCACCTGCCCTCCCCCGCCCAGGCCGGCCTCCGGCACGAGCTGGGCGCGTTCCGCAGCGGCCAGCTCTGGCTGGCGCTGGCCACCGTGGTCTTCGGCTGCGGCGGGTTCTTCGCCTGCTACAGCTACATCACCCCGCTGCTCACCGAGGTCTCCGGGTACGCGACCGGGTCGGTGACCCTGGTGCTCGCCCTGTTCGGGGTGGGGATGACGATCGGCAACGTGCTCGGCGGATACGCGGCCGACCGCGCGCTGCGACCGACGGTCTGCGCCGCGTTCCTGCTGCTCGCCGCCGTACTGGCGCTGTTCGCGGTGACCGCACGCACCGAGTGGTCGGCGGCGGTGACGGTGGTGCTGGTCGGGCTGTTCGGCTTCGCGATCGTGCCGGCCGTACAGACCCTGGTCCTGCGCGAGGCCCGCGGCGCGCCGACGCTCGCCTCGGCGACCGTGCAGGGCGCGTTCAACCTCGCCAACGCCCAGGGCGCGTACTTCGGTGGGCTCGCCCTCGACGCCGGGCTCGGCTGGACCTCGCCGACGCTGGTCGGCTCCGGGCTGGCGGCCTCGGGGGCGGTGATCGCGGTGCTCGCCTGGGTCCTCGACCGCCGCCGGAAGGCACTGGCCGGGCCTGGCCCGTCGAGCGTTCCCGGCCCGGCTCCGGCCCCCGAGGCCGGCGTCCGCGCGGACGCCGGCGACCGGGTGGTGGGCGCCGGGGCCGGCGCGGGCTGCTGAGCGGTACCCGACCGGAGCCGCCCTGGCCGGGCCCGGCCAGGGCGGCTCCGCTACGCGGGCGCGCCGGGGGCGGGCGGGACGGGACGGAGGTCCCGGTGGCCCTCGGCCAGCAGGCGGTACCCCTCCGCGTTGACCTTGATGCCGGCGCGCTCGTCCTCGGTCAGCTCCCGCCGGACCTTGGCGGGGACGCCCGCGACCAGGGAACCGGGCGGGACCTCCGTGCCCTGGGTCACCACGGCACCGGCCGCCACCAGCGAGCCGGCGCCGATCCGGGCACCGTTCAGCACGGTGGCGTTCATCCCGACCAGGACGTCGTCCTCGATCACGCAGCCGTGCAGCACAGCGTTGTGCCCGACCGAGATCCGTTCGCCCATCACCAGCGGGAAACCGAGGTCGGCATGGAGCGTGCAGTTGTCCTGAACGTTGCTGCCGGCGCCGACCGTGATCGCCTCGGCGTCGCCGCGCAGCACCGC
Source organism: Kitasatospora sp. NPDC127035 (assembly GCF_042726075.1). Classification (NCBI taxonomy): domain Bacteria; kingdom Bacillati; phylum Actinomycetota; class Actinomycetes; order Kitasatosporales; family Streptomycetaceae; genus Kitasatospora; species Kitasatospora sp. NPDC127035. Next base: position 170,509 of record NZ_JBHXDN010000011.1, read on the forward strand.
GCCGTACCAGACGCTCGCCCCGGCACCGAGTGTCACGCTGCCGACCACGACCGCGTTCGGCGCGACGAACGCGGTCGGGTCGACGGCGGGTGCCCGGCCCGCGACCTCGGCTATCAACGGCTCTGCCATGCTGCGTCCTCCCGGTGACGACCGCCCATCAGGTGCGGGCCATGATGGCATCCCCGGCCGCCGGACCGGCCGGGGGGCCCGAGCCTGCCGACCCGGCGCCGGCCGGGCCGGGTCGGTTCCGCTCCGGGTCCGCGCCGGCCGGTCCGGAGCGGCACTCGGTCAGGCGCCGGTCAGTTCCCGTCGGGCACCGGTCAGGTGCGCGGACCGTCCAGCACGCCCTCCACGGACGGCACGACGGTGCGGGGCGCACCGGCGGCGGGGGCCGGCGGCGGGCCGCCGCAGACACCGGTGTTGATCAGGTTGTCGAACGCCGCGTTGGTGGCCGGGAGGTCCGAGACGTCGTACGCGTTGACCGAGGCCGCGAACTGCCGGCGGTTGTCGGCGTCGCCGAACACGAACGTGTTGTAGCCCGGGATGCCACCGGCGTGGCCCCAGACGTCGCCGCAGGCGGTGGGCGTCCGCTGGAGACCGAGGCCGTACTGCGCCTCGCCGCTCTGCGGGGTGACCGCCTTCATCTCGGCCAGCAGGCGGGCGGGCAGCAGCCGGCCCCCGAGCAGGGCCTTGAGGAAGGTGGTGAGGTCGGCCGTGTTCGAGATTCCCGCGCCGGCCGCGTCCGCCATGCTCGGGTCCAGCTCGGTGACGTCGGCCGGGCCGGTGGGCAGCTTGTAGTAGCCGTGTGCGTGCGGACCGGGGACGGTCGTCGAGTGGATCGGCATCGAGGTGGCGGTCAGGCCGAGCCGCCGGACGATCCGGCGGTCCACCTCGTCGGCCCAGCTGCGACCGGTGACCCGCTCGATCAGCAGCCCGATCACGACGTAGTTGGTGTTGGAGTAGTGCCAGCCCTGCCCGGGCGCGAAGTAGGGCTGGTGGCCGTTGGCGATCGCGACGAGCTGCTCCGGCCGGTAGACCGTCCAGCGCCCGGTGTCGAGCCACTGCTGCATCGACTCGGCGCTCTCCTCGTGCGCGAAGGCGTCGTCCTCGGTGTAGTTGAAGAGGCCGCTGGTGTGGTCGAGCAGCTGGCGGACGGTGATGTCGCGTCCACCGGGGACGAGGCCGGGCAGGAAGCGCTCGACCCTGTCGTCCAGGCTCAGCCGGCCCTCGGCGACCAGTTGGAGAACCACCGTGGAGACGAACGTCTTGGTGACGCTGCCGATGCGGAACCGGCCGTCCGCGCCGGCCTTCCGTCCGGTGGCGAAGTCGGCGGTGCCCGCCGCGCCCTTCCACACCGACCGGCCGCGCTCGCTGACCCTCGCCAGCGTGGCCGAGGCCCCGCCCTGCTCCACCATCCTGCGTACCGCGTCGTCCAGCGCCTTCACGTCGACGCCCTTCCCGGCTCCCGCCACGACCACTCCGTCCCGCCCGGGCGCGCCGTGGGCACCGGCCGCCGGGGCGACCACGCCCACCAGGCCGGCGCCGGCCAGCGCGACCGCGAGCACGCGGACCGCCGCGCCGCGCCGGCGCCCGGGCCTCGCCACCCCCGCCCGGTCCGCGGTCTCGCCGCCGACCCCGCCGTCCACCGTTCCCCTGTACGTCCCGGCCATGATGCCTCCCGAATCAGCGCCGACGGGTGTCGACAACACCCTTGCCTTCCATGGCAGCTGACACTCTGCCAGCCGTACACGAAGGAGGCGTCAGCCCCTGGTCCGGACCTTCTCCGCCCCTGGTCCCATCCTTTGTCGCGTGTCGCTCACCCTCAGGTCGGCGGCGCCCCCGACGGGCCTCGGGGTGCGCCTCCGACCAGGGGTGGAGACGCCGGGACGGAGACTCAGGGGCGGAGACTCAGGGGCGGCGGCCGGGCGGCGGCCGGCACCGGCCTCGGGATCAGGCGACCGGGGCCTTCACCCGCAGCACCTCGACGAACGCCCGGAGCCACGCCGGGTGGTCGGGCCACGCCCGCGCCGAGACCACCACCCCGTCGACCACCGCTTCGCCGTCCACGTAGCTCGCGCCGGCCGCCCGCACGTCCGGCTCCAGAGCCGGGTAGGCGGCGCTGGTGCGCCCGGCCAGGACCCCGGCGGCGGCCGGAACCAGCGGGCCGTGGCAGATCTGCGCGACCGGCTTCTCGCTCTCGAAGAAGTGCCGGACGATCCGCTGCACGTCCGGATCGTTGCGCAGGTACTCGGGAGCACGGCCACCGGGGATCACCAGCGCCACGTAGTCGGCCGGGTCGACGTCGGCGAACGCGACGTCGGCGGGCCAGGTGTAGCCGGGCTTCTCGGTGTAGGTGTCGAAGCCGTCGACGAAGTCGTGCACGACGAACTGGAGCCGCTTCTTGGCAAGGGCCGCGATGTCGACCTGGTAGCCCTCCTCGCGCAGCCGCTGGTAGGGGTAGAACACCTCCAGTGACTCCGCGGCGTCCCCGGTGACGAGCAGGATCTTCGATGCCATCGCGACATCCCTCCGAATCGATCGATCGTCAGTTCTGTGACAGGCCCCGCCTGATGGGATCCCGGCTCGGGCCGCACCCAGCGTTCCGCGCCGTACGGCGCCCGCGCAACAGGGCGCACGGGCATCCGACGGCGCATGTACGCCCCCGTGCGCCGGACATGGGCGGTGCACGCCCCCTGAACGGCCTGCGCCTAGACTCCCTGCTGCCCGCACCCCTGCCCACGGAGGGAATCCGCCCCGATGTCGGACCGCACCACCTACCTCGTCCTGCCCGGCTACCAGAGCTCCGGCCCGGACCACTGGCAGAGCCGCTGGGAGGCGGGCGACCCGGCGTTCGTCCGGGTCGAGCAGGCGGACTGGGACCACCCGGACCCGGTGGACTGGGTGGCCCGGGTGGACGCGGCGATCGTTACGGCGGCGGCGCACGGGCCGGTGGTGCTCGTGGCGCACAGCCTGGGCTGCGCGACGGTGGCCCGCTGGGTGGCCGGGGCGCCGGCCGCGCAGACCGCTCTCGTCCGGGGCGCCCTGCTCGTCGCCCCCGCCGACATCGACCACGCCGACGTCCCCGAGCTCCTGGGCTTCCGTCCGGTCGCCCTGCCGCGGTTCCCGTTCCCGGCCGTCGTGGTCTCCAGCACCGACGACCCGTGGGTCACGCCGGACCGTGCCCGCCACTTCGCCGGTTCCTGGGGCGCCCGCTACGTCGAGCCGGGCGCGTACGGGCACCTCAACTCCGACTCGGGGCTCGGCGACTGGCCGGAGGGCCGCCAGCTGCTCGCCGGGCTCTGACACGACGACGGCGCAGCGGCGGCGGACTCGGCGGCGGCGGACCCGGCGGTCGCGGACTCGGCAGCCGGTGACGACGGGGGCCGCCGGCGGGGGCGGACCGGCCGGCATCCCAGACTTCGGGGATGGGAAGTGGATCAGCCCTCCGGACAGAATCGGGGCAGACCGACTACCCGAAGGGTGTGCACCGATGAACCGTCTCTCCCGCTCGTTCGCCGTCCTCGCGCTCAGCGCCACCGCCCTGCTCACCGGGACGGCGGCCGCCCAGGCCGCCGCCCCGCCCGGCGCCACGACCGGGGACCTCTCGGTCGACCCCAAGCCGGTCGAGCAGGTCGCCGCCGCCTACAGGTGCGACGTCGAGTACACCGTGGCCTACTACAGCTACCGCCAGCAGGGCTACCCCGAGCTGGAGTCCCTGCTGCACGCGGAGAAGACCTACGCCCTCTGCGCCGCGGTGGGCTGACCGGCGCCCGGCTCGCCCGGGCCGGGGCCGGCCGCGGTGCGTGACCGCGGCCGGCCCCCTCCCGTTCCCCGGGGCGGGGTTGCCCGGGCGTGACGGGAGCGGTTGGCGGGGCGGTCCCGTTCTCCGGGCGGGCGGTGGGTGTCGGAACTTCTCCCGCAGTTCGCCCGGAGGCCACCCGGCCGGGCGCGACGGCTCCTAGTCTGCGGGCGACGACCCCGACGCCACGCCACCAGGGCGACCAAGGAGAACCCATGACGAACCGTCCGCTCGACGGCAGCAGCCCGGCGGAGCCCGCCGAGGGCACCGGATCCTCCCGCCGCCGCTTCCTGCGTGCCACCGGCGCGGCCGGGATCGGCGCGGCGGCGTTCGCCACCGCCGGTGCCGGGGAGGCCTTCGCGGCCCCCGGCGGGGACCGGCCGGACGCCGAGCAGCCCGCCGCCGACGAGCGCGCCGCCGCCGCGGGCCGTCCGTCCGGCACCCGCCCGCCGGTCCGCACCGGTACCGGCCTGGACCGGCTGCCGCACCCGCTGATCGTCGGACACCGCGGTGCCCCCGGCTACCGCCCGGAGCACACCCTGGGCTCGTACGACCTCGCCCTCCAGCTCGGCGCGGACGTCATCGAGCCGGACCTCGTCCCGACCAAGGACGGCCACCTGGTGGTCCGGCACGAGAACAACATCACCGAGACCACGGACGTCGCCGACCACCCGGAGTTCGCGGGCCGGAAGACCTCGAAGACCATCGACGGCGCGGCGCAGACCGGGTGGTTCACCGAGGACTTCACGCTCGCCGAGCTCCGCACCCTGCGGGCCAAGGAGCGGCTGCCGCAGCAGCGTCAGCGGAACACGGTCTACGACGGCCGCTGGGCGATCCCCACCTTCCGCGAGGTGGCCGACTTCGCCCGCAAGCGCGGTCGCGAGCTGGGCCGGGACGTCTGGGTCTACCCGGAGACCAAGCACCCCAGCTACTTCCGGTCGATCGGCCTGCCCCTGGAGGAGCGGCTCGCGGACGAGCTGCGCCGCACCGGGCTGGCCGGGCGCAACGGGCGGGCGATCCTGCAGTCCTTCGAGCCGAGCAGTCTCCAGCGGCTCGCCAAGCTGGTCGACAACCCGCGGATCCAGCTGCTCGGCGGCGCGGCCAGCCGGCCGTACGACTTCGAGCTGGCCGGGGACCGGCGCACGGTGGCCGACCTCGTGACCCCGGCCGGGCTGCGCTGGATCGCCGGCTTCGCCCACGGCATCGGCCCGACCACGCAGCTGATCGCACCGGTCGACGCCACCGGCAAGCTCCTTCCGCCGACCACGCTCGTCCGGGACGCACACGCGGCCGGCCTGCTGCTGCACCCCTACACGGTGCGCAACGAGAACGGCTTCCTGCCGCTCGACTACCGCAAGGGCACCGACCCGAACGCGTACGGCGACGCGATCGGCTGGGCCCGGTACCTGTACGAGCTGGGCGTGGACGGGTTCTTCACCGACCAGACCGACACCAGCGTGCTGGCCCGCCAGGACTTCTGGGCCGCCAAGGGCGTGCACTGACACCCGGTGCTCCCGGCTGAACGACCGTGCCCCGGACCGTCGTCGGACGGTCCGGGGCACGGTCGTCGGCGCGTCGCCGGACCCGGCCGGGGTCAGCCGTCGGCGGACCCGTCGTCGGACTGTGTCTGCGCCTGCTCGTCCGGCCTGGTCTGCGGCTGGACGGGCTGGACGGGCTTGGCCGGCTGGGTCGGCTGCGAGGTGCGCGGCCGTCCGGGGGCGGTGTTGCGCCCGCCGGGCCAGGTCGGCGCGGTGTCCGTCGCGGAACCGCCCGGCCACGGGGAGCCACCGGAACCGGTGGGGCTCCCGGACGGGTCGCGCTTCGGCGGCGGGTCCGGGATGTGGACGGTCGCGAACTCCTTCTCGGGCATGCCCTTGACGGCGTCGCTCATGCCCATCTGCCAGATCGGTCCCGGGCCGGTGGCGCCGAAGACCTCCTCGTAGTACCGGCCGCCGATCCTGATGTTCTTCATCGGCACGCCCTTGGCCGGGCCGCCCAGCCAGACCGAGGCGGCCAGGTTGCCGGTGTAGCCGCTGAACCAGGCCGACTTCTTCTCGTCGCTGGTACCGGTCTTGCCGGCGATCTGCCGGTCGTCGTCGAGGCCGAGGTCGCGCCCGGTGCCGCCCTTCTCGGTGACGCCGAGCAGCACGGTGTTGATGACGTCGGCGGTGTTCTCGGAGAGCACCCGGTCGCACTTGGGCGGGCTGACCGGGATCTCCTTGCCGTCCACCGTGCTGATCCTGCTGATCGCGAGCGGCGCGCAGTAGGTGCCGCGGGCGGCGAAGGTGGCGTAGACGTTGGCCATCGCCAGCGGGCTCACCTCCTGGGTGCCCAGGCCGAGGGCCGGCAGCTCCTCCAGCGGCTTGCCGCTCGCCTTGCCCGCCACGCCGAGCTTGTTGGCCATCTGCTTGACCGCGCAGAGGCCGATCTCCTGCTCCATCTGCACGAAGTAGGTGTTGACCGAGAGCGCCATCGCCTCCTTGAGCTGGTACGGGCCGACCTCGCCCGCGGACTCGTTGGGGATGGTGCCGTTCTTCTTGTCGTTCTTCGCCAGGTTCTTCCAGGTGCCGTCGCAGGTGCTCATCGTCGGCCATTCCATCCGGTTCGGCGACGGGTAGGACTGCGTGGCCGGCAGGCCGGCCTCCAGGGCGGCGGCGGCCACGATCGGCTTGAAGTTGGAGCCCGGCTGGAAGCCGTTGCCACCGCCCATCGCCGCGTCGACGTTGTAGTTGACGACGGTCTGGTTCTTGTTCGGGTCGAGCCCGTACGGGCGGGTCTGGGCCATTGCCAGGATCCGGCCGCTGCCCGGCTCCACCATGGTCATCGCCGCGGAGACCGGGTCGGTCACGTTGACCCGCTTGGTCACCGCGTTCTGCGCGGCCGCCTGCTTGACCGGGTCGAGGGTGGTGTGGACGGCCAGGCCGCCCTGGTCCCACAGCTTCTTGCGTTCGGCGGCGGTCTTGCCGAAGACCGGGTCCTGCTTGACCACCCGACGGACGTACTCGCAGAAGAAGCCCATCCCCGACTGCGCCGTGATGCAGCCGTTCTGCGGCTCCTTGTAGCGCAGGCCGAGCGGCGCGGCCTTGGCCTCGCGGGCCTGCTCCGGGGTGAGGTGCTTGTTCTCCACCATCTTGTCGATGACGGTGTCGCGGCGCTTCTGCGCGGCCACCGGGTGGAGCTTCGGGTCGTACTGGGAGGGGTTCTGCACCAGCCCCGCCAGGGTCGCCGCCTCGGGGACGGTGAGGTCCTTCGCGTCCTTGCTGAAGTACCGCTGGGAGGCGGCCTGGATACCGTACGCCTGGCGGCCGTAGAAGGTGATGTTCAGGTAGTTGGTGAGGATCTGCTCCTTCGTCAGCTCCTCCTCCAGCTTGATGGCGTACTTGAGTTCCTGGATCTTGCGGCCCAGGGTCTTGCGCTGGGCCGCCAGCACGGCCGCCTGGTCGTCACCGGCCTTCTCGACGTTCACGTTCTTCACGTACTGCTGGGTCAGCGTCGAGGCACCCTGGACGGTGGCGCCGCTCTCGGCGTTCTTGGAGATGGCCCGCAGGACACCCTTGAGGTCGACCGCGCCGTGCTCGTAGAAGCGGGCGTCCTCGATGTCCACCTGGGCCTGGCGTATCAGCGGGGACATCTGGTCGGCGGCGAGCACCGTGCGGTCCCGCTCGAAGACCTTGGCTATCAGGCCGCCCGTCGAGTCGTATATCCAGCTCGCCTGGGTGAGCGGCGGGGTCCTGAAGTCGTCCGGGATGTTGTCGAATCCGTCGACGCTGTTCTTCACCCCGAGGCCGAGGGCGCCGGCCGCCGGCAGGGCGATGCCCGCCAGCAGGACGCCGGCCAGGGTGCTGTAACCGAGGAACTTCACCCCGTGGCCGAGCAGGCCCAACGGGGTCTCGCGGCGCCGGGGACGTGGCACCCAGGTGTCGAAGGGCTCCGGGGAGGCGTTGCGGCGGCTTCTCCGTGACATAGTCGGAACACTACGTCCACGAAAACCGCGCGAGGGGCCGGTGTTGGCCAACCTTGGTCACAAATCGGCGACAGATCGGCCTGGTTGGCGACGGCAGGTGAGCGGGTCGACGAACGATCCGCCGGACGGGGCGTCCGTTCGCACACGTGCCGACGGTTGGATCAAGGCGGCGGCAGCCGGTCGGCCGGCCGACGGCGCACGGACAGACCGGAGGGGCGGACGGGCGGCGGCCCTGCGGAGCAGGCAGGCCCGGGTACCCGGACCGGCCCGGCGCGGCCCGCGCGAGTGGACCGGACGGGCGCCCGGCGGGCGCCGTCAGTCGCTCTTCTTCTTCCGCCGAAGGCCCAGGACCGCCCCCACCACGGCCGCCAGGAAGAGCACGCCGAGGGCCTGGTCGAAAGGACCGTCCGAGGAGCCCCCGGGGGCCGACGCGTCCGGCGACGCACCACCGGGCGGGGCGGCGGCACCCGGCGTCGGGGTGGCGGTCGGACGGGGCAGCGGCTTCACGGTGTCCGGAAGCTGACCGTCGTCCAGCGGCGCGCGCCAGACCGGGCTGCCCTTGCCCTCGCTGCCGTAGAGCAGGGCCCGGCCGTCCGCGCTGAAGGTGACGGACTCGCCTTGCTGCTGGAACGGGGTCGTGAGCGCGCCGAGGGGGGCCGGCGCGCCGTCCTTCCAACGGTAGAGGGCGGCCGAGAAGTAGCCGCGCAGGACGAGCCTGGTGCCGTCCGGGGAGAAGGCGCCGTCGGTGATCCACGAGACCTCGCCGATCCGGCGGAAGGTGTTGACACCGGTCGGGGAGAGCTTCTCGGGCCCCTGGTAGAGGCCGCCGCCGCCCTGCCGCTTGCTGGCGATGTAGGCGCGGCCGGTGACGGGGTGGACCATCAGCGCCTCGGCGTCGCGCGGCCCGTCCTCGTAGCGGACCTTGTAGCGCGTCACCTCCACCGTCTGGTCGCGGAGTTCGGCGGGTTCGGCGAAGGCGTAGATCCAGACCTCGGGCCACTTGCCGCCGAGGTTGTCCCCGATGTCGCCGAGGTAGAGCCGGCCGTCCGGACCGAGCGAGACCGCCTCGACGTCGCGCGGTTCGACGCCGCGCAGGGTGACGGTCGCGACGGTGCGGCCCCCGGAGTCGACCGCGTAGACGTACGGGCCGTCGTCGCTGTCGTTGTGGGTCCAGTAGACGCCGGGGTGGACCTGGCTGGCGGCGAGCCCGCTGGACTCGGTGATTCGCGGGTCGGTGAGGGTGAACGCCTCGCCGGGGCCGTCGGCGGCGCGGGCGGGCGGTGCGCCGACCGCGAGGACGGCGCAGGCGCCGGTGCAGACGGCGAGCAGCGCGGTGGAGAGCCGCACGGCCGCCCCGGGGCCGGCGGGGTGCGTCGTCGCCGGCCTCTTCGTTCGCATCCTCAGCACCAGCCGATCCTCCCACGGCTCCCGCGACCGGGCCGGACTTCCCTTCTCGTCACCTTGACGAGATCCAGTGGCGCCCCATATCGTCGGCGTGACGACAAGGGGAACGCACTCATGGCCGACATCACCAGGCGCTTCGGACTGCGCCACCTGCGCGCCGTCCCGACCGCCCACATCCGCCACTTCCGGCGCGGCCGCCTCACGCACGACGGCACCGGGCTCGCCTTCTGGTTCCGCCCGCTCACCGCCGCCCTCTCCGAAGTCCCGGTCGACGACCGCGAACTCGCCATGCTCTTCCACGCCCGCACCGCCGACTTCCAGGACCTCACCGTCCAGGCCACCCTCACCTACCGGATCACCGACCCGGCCACCGCCGCCACCCGCGTCGACTTCGGCATCGACCCCGACACCGGCGCCTGGCGGGCCGCCCCGCTCGACCAGCTCGCCACCCTGCTCACCGAGACCGCGCAGCAGCACGCCCTCGGCCTGCTCGCCCGCACCCCGCTCGCCGCGGCGCTGGCCGACGGCGTCGCGACCGTCCGCGACCGGATGTCCACCGGTCTCACCGCCGAACCGCGGCTCGCCGAGACCGGGCTCGCCGTCATCGCCGTCCGCGTCGTCGCCCTGCGTCCCGAACCCGAGGTGGAACGCGCGCTGCGCACCCCCGCCCGCGAACTGGTCCAGCAGGAGGCCGACCGGGCCACGTTCGAACGACGGGCCGTCGCGGTCGAGCACGAGCGCGGCATCGCCGAGAACGAACTCGCCAACCGGATCGAACTCGCCCGGCGGGAGGAACAGCTGATCACCCAGCAGGCCGCCAACACCCGGCTCAAGGCCGAGGACGACGCCGCCGCCGACCGGATCCGCACCGACGCCGAGGCCGAGCGCCGCAGCAGGCTCGCGGTCGCCGAGGCCGAGGCCGCCCGGGCGCTCGGCGACGCCCGGGCCTCCAGCGAGGCGGCCTGGCTGGCCGCCCACCAGCAGGCCGACCCGGCCGTGCTGCGGGCTCTCGCCCTCATGCGGCTGGCCGAGCACCTGCCGCGCATCGACAACCTCACGCTCACCCCGGACCTGGTCACCGGCCTGCTCGCCAAGCTCGGCGCCATGGGCGGTCCGGCGGGTGACGGTCCGGCGGGCGGCGGTACGGCGGGCGGCGGGGGCGCGCGGTGACGCTCGCGCCCCGGGCGGTCCTGGTCCACCGCCGCACCGAGTACGAGGAACTGGTCGCCCACCACGGGACGCCCGGCCAGGCCTCGTACTTCCTGCACAGCCGGGGCCGTTCGATCGAGGACGTCGAGCGGCGCCACCGACGGCAGGCCGAGGCCCTGGCCCGGGCCGCCGGCGCCGTCCCGCTCGACTGGCGCCGCACCCGGGTCGAACGGGCCGACCTGCCCCGGTTCCTCTTCGAGCCGGAGGACGTGGTGGTCGTGGTCGGCCAGGACGGCCTCGTCGCGAACGTCGCCAAGTACCTCGCCGGGCAACCCGTGATCGGGGTGGACGCCGACCCCGGCCGCAACCCCGGCGTCCTGGTCCGGCACCGCGCGGACGCGCTGCCGCTGCTCCTGCCGGCCGCCGCCGGCCCCGGGGTCTCGCGGCGCGTCGAGGAGCGCACGATGGTCGAGGCGGTGGCCGACGACACCCAGCGGCTGCTCGCGCTCAACGAGGTCTACGTCGGGCAGCCCGGCCACCAGACGGCCCGCTACCGCCTGGCTGTCGAGGGCCTCCCGGGGGACGCTCCGGACGGCCCCGACGCCGGCGAGGCCCAGGCGTCCTCGGGCGTCCTGGTCGGCACCGGCACGGGCGGCACCGGCTGGTGCCGCTCCGCCTGGCTGGAGCGCGGGGCCCCGCTCGCCCTGCCCGGGCCGGACGCCGCCGCACTCGCCTGGTTCGTGCGCGAGGCCTGGCCCTCCCCCGCCACCGGCACCGGCCGGGTGCACGGGCTGCTCGACGCAGGCCACCGGCTGGTCCTGACCGTCGAGTCGGACCGGCTGGTCGCGTTCGGCGACGGCATCGAGAGCGACGCCCTGGAACTCGCCTGGGGCCAGACCGTGCGGGTCGGCGTCGCCGCCGCCCGGCTGCGGCTGCTGGTCTGAGGCCCGGGCGGGGCCGTACGCCCCGGGTCGCGGCCCCGCGACCCGGGACACGGCTCAGGCCGGGCCTGCGGCCTCGGTGTGGCGGACGACCGCGACCGGGCAGTGGGCGTGCTGGATGACCGCCTGGCTGGTGGAACCGAGCAGCAGACCGGCGAAGCCGCCCCGGCCGCGGGCGCCGACCACCATCAGCTGGGCGTCGCGGCTCGCCTCGATCAGGGCCGGGCGGGTGTGCTGCTCCACCAGACGGATCCGGACGTCGACGTCCGGGTACTTCTCGCGCCAGCCGACCACCGCGTCGGCCGGGACCGGCTCCGCCCGGTCGGCCGGACCCGTGTGGGGGTGCCAGGCGTGCAGAGCGGTCAGCGGGGCCCTCCGTGCGGTGGCCTCCGCGAAGGCGAAGCCCACCGCCTCCGCGCCCACGCCCGAGCCGTCCACCGCGACCAGCACGTCGCCCTCCGGATCCGGCCGGCCGCGGACGATCAGTACCGGGCAGGCCGCGTGCGCCGCCAGGTGCACCGCCACCGAGCCGATCACCAGGGCGCTGAACCGGCCGAGCCCCCGGCTGCCGACCACGACCAGGCTCGCGCGGCGTGACCGGCCGGCCAGCACCCCCAGCGGCTCCCCGGTGGCGAGTTCGGCCTCGACCTCCAGGGCGGGATCCAGGGCCCGGGCCCGGCGTCGCGCGTCCGCGAGGACGCCCTCCGCCTGGTGGCGCAGCCCGCCCTCGGCCGGGCCGTTCGGGGAGGGGCCGAGCGACACGTGCATCAGCGGCCAGATGAACGCGTGCACGATCTTCAGTCCGCAGCCGCGCAGCCGGGCCTCGCGGACCCCGACGTCCACGGCGGCCAGGCTCGCCTCCGAGCCGTCCACACCCACCAGTACCGGGTCGCTCATCCGTTGCCTCCGCGCTGTCGAATCCACCTGTTGCCGCCTGCCGTCCGCCGTCGCCCACCCGCGCCCGGCGCCGTCCGCCGGACGCCGCCGGGCGCAGCCGGGACGTCTACGGGGTGTCGGCGTCCGCGCCCCGCTCCTGCTCGCGCACCCGCTCGTAGGGCACCACGGCGACCGGGCACGGAGCGTGGTGCAGGACGGCGTGGGCCACCGCGCCCACGTGGACGCCCACCGGCGAGCGGCGCACCCTGCGCCCCACCACCAGCAGCTCCGCGTCCGCCGCGCGCTCGGCCAGCACCCGGGCCGGCCGCGCGTTCACGGTCTCCTCCACCACTGTCACCTGCGGGTACTTCTCGCGCCACGGCAGGATCAGGGCGGCCAGTTCGCGCCGCGCCTGCGCCGACATCTCGCCGGTCACGTCGACGCCGGCCGCGATGCCCGCGTACTGGTAGGACGGCGGAAGCGTCCACGCGTACACGGCGCGCACCGGCAGCCGCAGCCGCGCGGCCGACTCGAAGGCGTGGGCGAGCACCTCGTCGGCCCCGTCGTACGGGTCGACGCCGGCGACGACCTCCGCCCCGGCGGGCGCGTCCGGGTCCTCGCCGCGGCGGACCAGCACCACCGGGCAGGCCGCCCGGCCGAGCACCCGGTGGCTCACCGAGCCCACCAGGAACCCCGCCACCGTGCCCAGCCCGCGCGAACCGAGCACCAGCAGCCCGGCCTCACCGGCCTCCCCGACCAGGGCGCGCACCGCGTCGCCCGGCACGTGCACGGCGGTGACCGCCGCTTCCGGGCACCGGTCCCGCGCCCTCAGCTCGGCCTCGCGCAGCACCACGTCCGCCTGCCGCCGCTCCAGGTCGGCCGTGCCCAGGACCGCCAGCGGCGTGACCGGGCTCGGCCAGGCGTGCACCAGCCGCAACGGCGCGCCGCGGCGGGACGCCTCGTCGGCCGCCCAGTCCAGGGCCGCCAGGCTTTCCGGCGAACCATCGACACCGACCACGACGGGAGCGGACATGGGGGACCTCCGGCATTCGTTCGGAGCGGCCGGGCGGGGTACCTCCCCGGCCGCACCCACCACCCTTCCCGCCGCGGCCCCGCGCACCCAGGGCCCAAGGTCCCCCGCCCGGAGGACCGTCCGGCCCCTGGGACCTGCGGCGGCCCCGAGGCCCCGCGGCGGCGCGGCCAGCGCCGGGCCGCTACGGCAGCGTGAGGATCCGGGGACCGGCCTCGGTGACCGCCACGGTGTGCTCGACGTGCGCGGCCCGGCTGCCGTCGACCGTGCGGATCGTCCACCCGTCCGCGTCGGTGGCGTGCTCGTCCTTGCCGCCTGCGGTGAGCATCGGCTCGATCGCCAGCACCAGCCCCGGCTTCAACGGGAAACCCCGGCCCGGACGGCCCTCGTTCGGGACGTCCGGTTCCTCGTGCATCCGCCGGCCGATGCCGTGGCCACCGAACCCCTCGGGCAGACCGTAGCCCGCCTCGCGCGCCACGCTGCCGATCGCGTGCGCGACGTCGCCGATCCGGTTGCCAACCACGGCCGCCGCGATCCCGGCCTCCAGCGCCCGGCGGGTGGCGGCGATCAGCTCGGAGTCCTCGGGACGCGCCGTGCCGATGGTGAAGCTGACGGCCGCGTCGCCGGCCCAGCCGTCCAGCACGGCCCCGCAGTCGATGCTGACGAGGTCACCGTCGCGCAGCCGGTAGCCGTCCGGGATCCCGTGCACCACCACGTCGTTGACGGAGGCGCAGATCACCGCCGGGAACGGTACCGGCGCGAAGCTCGGCCGGTACCCGAGGAAGGGCGAACTCGCGCCCGCGGCCCGCAGCACCTCGCGCGCCACCCGGTCCAGCTCCAGCAGGCTCACCCCGACCGCGGCGGCCCGCTCCACCTCCGCCAGCGCCGTGGCGACCACCCGACCGGCCTCCCGCATCGACGCCAGCGACGCCTCCGACTTGAACTCCACCATGCGATACCTCACTCCTGAGGAGCCAACGCCTCCGCGGGGTCGGCCTCCAATTCTTATACCGGTATTTCTATCACGGTCGGAGGGCGTGCGGGACCTGCGGCCGGGCACGGGGCCGCACCCGGCCGGGCCACGGGGCGTCCGGGCCACGGAAGGCGCACCCCGGGATGTGGGTCCGGCCGGAGTCACCGAGCCTGGGTTCATGGGATCGATCGTTGTCCTCTTCGAGACGGAGCCCGACCGGGCACTCGGCCCGGACGGAGTCGAGCCCGCGGTGCTGGCGGTGCACGCCGCGGGCGCCGACCCGGACGTCCCCGAGGATCCGCAGCCCCGCACCCTCTGCGGCCTGGACACCGGCCCGATGGAGCACTCGCACTACCGGCCCGCCCGGCCGGGCGAGCCCTGGTACCCGCCGGGGCTGACCGACCGGCGCTGCGCCGAGTGCGAGCGGGCCCTGAGGACACGGTGACCGGGCACGCCGACCGCGGGGCGGCGGCGGGGCGGGTGGCTCTCCGCCGTAGGCGACGAACCTGACGGGAGCCGATGACCGGGGGCGCTGCCTCCCGCCACGGCGCTGGCCTACCATCGGGGCATGGTGAGGACTCCGCTGACCCCTTGGGAGCGCGAGCGCGGCGAGCGCTTCGGTGCGCTGCTTCGCGAGGCGCGTGGCGCGCGCAGCATGGTGGAGGTGGCGGCGGCGGCCGGCATCTCGGCCGAGACGCTCCGCAAGATCGAGACGGGACGCGCGCCGACACCCGCCTTCTTCACCGTCACCGCCCTGGCCTACGCCCTCGGCCTCTCGCTCGACGACCTCGCCGCCGCGTGCGGCGCCCCGGCCGACGACGAGGCGCTCTCGGCGTAGCCGCCGCGCGGCGAGCAGGACGGACGGGTCGCGCAGGTCGGACGGGCCATGCGGGTCGCGCAGGTCGTGCAGGTCGGACGGGCCATGCAGGTCGTGCGGGTCGCGCACGGGCCGAACGGCCGGGTGGGGGGCCGGCCGTTCGGGGCTGCGGTGGCTCCGGCGCGCCTCAGGCGGTGATGCCGCCGTCGAGGACGAGGTCGGCGCCGACGGTGTAGGCCGACTCGGGCGAGGCCAGGTGCAGGACGGCCGCGGCGACCTCCTCGACGGCACCGGCGCGACCCACGGGAACGTCGCCCTTCATCCGGTCCGCCTTGTCGGCGGCGGTCTCGCCCGGGCGGGAGGACATGCCGGTGTCGACCGGGCCGGGGCTGACCAGGTTGATCCGCACGCCTTCGGCGATGTGGTCGCGGGCGGCGCTGCGGGTGAGCGCGGCGACGGCGGCCTTCGAGACGGCGTAGGCGCCCAGGCCCTCCAGACGCATGTGGACGCCCAGGTTGGAGGCGATGTTGACGATGGCTCCGCCGCCGTTGGCCCGCAGGTGGGCGATCTGGTGCTTCATCGCGAGCCAGGTGCCGGTGAGGTTGGTGTCGATCAGCCGCTGCCAGTCCTCCTCGGCGACGTCGGCGACCGGGCCGAGGCCGCCGAGTATGCCGGCGTTGTTGACCGCGATGTCCAGCCCGCCGAGCTGTTCGACGGCCTCCCGGACCAGTCGGGCGGCGTCCTGGCCGTCGGCCACGGAGCCGACCAGGGCCACCGCGGTGCCGCCCTCGCCCTCGATCAGGGCGACCGTCTCGGCGAGCGCGCTCGCGGTCCGGCCGGCGACGGCCACCCGGGCCCCTTCACGGGCGAAGGCGAGGGCGACGGCGCGGCCGATGCCGCTGCCACCGCCGGTGACGAGGACGGAGGTACCGGTGAAGCGCGTGGTGGTGCGGGTCATGCGGGGACTCCTCGATCGAGGTCTAAATTGACCGTTCGGTTCAATATCGGGACAGCAGTTCAGGCAGTGGTGCGGGCAGTGGTGCGGGCAGTGGTGCGGAGCGACGGACGGAAAGGCGGACCGGAGCAGCGGGGTCCGGGCGGGAACGGGCGCGGCGCGGGCCGGCCCGGGTCAGTCCAGCAGCGCCAGCGCCTGCTCGGAGGCGTCCCGCAGGCGCGCCGAGCCGTCACCGGCCTTGCCGATCACCCGCATGCCCTGGAACAGCACCAGCAGCAGCCGGGCCAGCGCCCGCGGGTCGCGCCCCTCGGGCAACTCCCCCTGGACCCGGGCCCGCACCAGGGCCGCGGTCAGCAGCGTCTCCAGGTGACCGAGGCTGGCCTCCACCCGACGGGCCGCGCCCTGGTCGTGCGGGGCCAGTTCGACCGCCGTGTTGGTGACGAAGCAGCCGCGCCGCGGACCGCCCTCACCGTCCGCGGCGGACTCCCCCGCGAAGCGGCGGACCAGCGCACGGACGGCCGGCAGCACCGGCCCGGGCTGGGACAGCTCGGAGAGCAGCAACGGGTTCTGCTGCTCCCCGTACCGCTCCAGCGCGCGCAGGTAGAGCTCGCGCTTGCTGCCGAACGTGGCGTAGATGCTGGCGCGGGCGATCCCGAGGTGGTCGACCAGGTCGGCCATCGAGGTGGCCTCGTAGCCACGCCGCCAGAAGAGCTCCAGAGCGGACTGGAGCGCCACGTCGGGATCGAATTCCTTGGTTCGCGCCATGCCCGAACCGTAGCCTTTTCCAGATCGATCGGTCAAGAAAGATTGAAGGAGGTCGAACCGGGCGGACGAGGAGCCGGGACGCACCGGGGCGACGCCTGCCAGTGTCCCCGCACGGAGCTCCGTGAAAGGCGGACGACAGGCGGGCCCCGGTCCGCGGGTCGCCCGGGGCCCCCGCCCAGGGGGCCGGGGCGGCCCCGGCGCGCCCGGGGGAGACCCGCGGGGGCGCGGGGGGCGCCCCCGCGGGCGGGGGGCGGGGGCCCGCCGCCGCCCTCGGGCCGCGGCCGCGCGGCGCGCCCGCCGGGGGCGGCGCCGGCCCGCCGGGGCCGGGTCCCGCACCCTCAGCCGGCTCTGCCACGACGAACTGGGCATGAC